>CASFAP010000055.1 GCA_949292695.1 uncultured Eubacteriales bacterium
AGCAAAGGTTTCAGCTGATGAATTTCCGGCGTTCTCGTATCAAAAGCTTATAGAACTATTCTATGATAACACTAAAATGAGATTCACATCCATTAGCCGTTCTAACGAAGCGCAATTGGGATTTTTGGCGAATAAGCTGATGGATGGATGTAGAATCGGATGCATATCAAATACACAGGGCGCAATTATAATGACCAAAGATTTTTTGTTCCTAGATCGCAATTACAAAGCCTTGGGAAGTGAGGATATTATTCGAAATCTAGATAGTAATGAACCTATTTTAATGTATTTGTCGGATAAGAATTTGCGAAAGGTTTTATTCTATCAATACAAAACAGCAATTGAAAGGTCAAAGGAAAATGATACAGAGTTTACATTCGAAGAAATTATGCGCGGGTGTAATCTTTCAGAATCTGAAACTTCCGTTGCTTTGAGACTTATGCAAAATGCTCATTTAAACGAAGTTTATATGGATCAGAAAATAAAAAAATACATTTTTTCTTACTCAAACGCATTATATGCGCTTGCAATCTATAAGCTTGTCGAATTATTGACAGAAGATCCTGTTTGGACAGTAGTTCGCGATACATCCATCATATCTGATTATGCGTTTTATGAGTAATTATGTCGCTGAAAACGATGATTTTTCGGAAGCATATCCCATCAAAATAGTTGTCGATGTAAAATGATGGCTCATCCATCGAATTCACGCAAAGAATAGTATAATATTCATTTGCGTTTCTGGAGGTCCGAATGAAACAACGACTCCCCTACCTAATCGCTTTTTGTGTTTTATTAATCGGTGAAATCTGCATTGGCCTTTATGTGCATGACCGGTTTGTGCGCCCTTATTTGGGAGATGTGCTGGTCACTGTGCTACTTTGCTGTTTTGCGCGCGTCTTCTGGCCCAAAAGGCCAAAATGGCTCGCATTATGGGTCTTTTTATTCAGCGCGCTGGTGGAAGGGTCGCAAGCGCTCGGCTTGGCAGAACGGTTAGGGCTTAGCGGAACTGTACTGGGTGTGATTCTGGGCGCAACCTTTGATTGGGCGGACCTTCTCTGTTATTTTTTTGGTTGCCTTTTGTTTTTCTTAACCGAGTCGTTTATTTTCAAAAAGGCAGACATATTTTCAATCGTAAAGGGTCAAAAATCGGACCATAATTCAATGAAAAATCGAGAATCATGACCTCATAAATCAGTCTGCTCATTTCTGGCATTGAAACGCCTTCTCTAGTCTTTCGTTTACATATTTTATTTACATCAATTCTCCGCCTTTTGTGGGGGTTGAAATAGGCGCTTTTTGATAAAAAGTAAGTTCAGGAGTGGTGAAAAAGATGATTTTGGTCAATACCGAAACGATCCCCGGTAAGAAGTTAGAAGTGCTCGGCCTAGTAAGGGGGAGTACCATCCAGTCCAAAAATATCGGCCGGGACATTACCCAGAGCTTAAAAACCCTCGTAGGCGGCGAGCTCAAAGCCTACACTGATATGATGAACCAAGCGCGCAATCTTGCAACAAGCCGCATGATTGATGAAGCCGCGGCATTGAGTGCAGACGCCATTGTCAATGTCCGATATGTTTCTGCCGCCATAATGGCGGGTGCGGCTGAAATCATGGCCTATGGTACAGCGGTAAAATTTTGCGAATAATTATTCTTTGAGCTTTGATGGCCTCGTCAAAGCTCTTTTTTTATTTAGAACGGCTCTTTTCCAAAAGACATATACTGCAATGAAACAATCTTCGGAAAGGAGCCCCTTTATGAAACGATGTGTACTACTCGAACCGGCGGCTGAGCAGGTCTGCTCCGACAGCTCTCGCCCGCCCCTTATTTTCCAACTTCCGCCCATCTGCGGCCGCGCGCAACTCGATGCCGCGCAAGATACCCCCGTTTTTATGGCCCCGGCTTCCATTGATTCGATAACAGTCGACACTGGGAAATGGGGACCTGTCAAAACCTATCTCATTACGCCCGGCACTGGCATCCGTCCGGAACATGTCATTTTTTACATTCACGGCGCCGGCTGGGTGTTTGGCAATCTACATACCCACGAAAAGCTCGTCCGTGAGTTGGCTTTTCGCACCAATTCGGTTGTCGTTTTTCCCGAATACAGTCTCTCTCCCGAAAAGAAGTTTCCGACGGCGATTGAGCAATGCTACTCGGTCCTTTGCAAACTGCCCGAAATTTTAAAGGGAGTTTGCCAAAATCTCAAGACATTGACCGTGGCGGGAGATAGTGTCGGCGGCAATATGGCGACCGTCATGACAATTCTGTCAAAACAACGTCACGGGCCAACCATTCATAAACAGCTTCTCTATTACCCAGTGACCAACGCCTGTTTTAACACCGAATCTTACTGCAAATTTGCTTGCGGTTACTATCTATACCGAGCTGGTATGCAATGGTTTTGGGATCAATATACATGCAATCCAACCGATCGCAGGCAAATAACTGCTTCCCCACTTCGCGCCTCCATTCAGGATCTGCGCGGCCTGCCTGACGCAATGATAATCGTTGGCGAGGCCGATGTATTGCGGGATGAAGGGCTTGCATATGCCCGAAGATTGCGTTGCGCCGGCATTGAGGTGACTGCGCTTTGTTACCAAGGGATCATCCATGATTTTGTAATGTTAAACGCCCTTGATCATACGCAGGCCTGCCGAAGCGCAATGGAGGCTTCCACGTCTTGGATCAACCGAAAAAACACCGCACAACACGTCTAAAATAATTGCGTGCGGCAGAATTTTGTGCTATACTTTTCCTAGTCTGTAAAAAGGGATGAAGAATTTGTCGGATTGGGGCAAAGAAATCGAGCGTTACCTGCCAAAAGATCAATCGGAAGAAAAGGCAAAAGCCTATTTTCTCTCAAAGACTGGCCAAGCGCGGGACGCGATGCTCTATCGTGAAGCGCCGGTTCATATAACGGTTTCGGCCTTGATTGTCTCGCCCGATTTTTCTAAAACCCTGATGGTGTTTCACAATATTTACCGTTCCTTTTCCTGGACGGGTGGGCATGTGGACGGCGAAACGGATTTTCTAGAAAAATCCAGAACAGAAGCAATCGAGGAAACCGGCGCGAGCGTGCTATATCCCCTGACCAAAGCCTGCCTGTCCTTGGATTTATTGCCTGTTGCCGCCCACAAGAGGCGCGGACAGGCTGTCGAGGCGCACAGTCACCTCAATCTGACCTATGCGTTTATCGCACCACAAGCGCAATCGTTGCGGCCGAAACCTGACGAAAACAGCGATGTTGCCTTTTTGGAAATCGGTCAACTGGAAACGGTTTGCAAAGAACCGCATATGGTGCCGATTTACCAAAAGATTCTGTCCCGTATGCGTTCAATCCGCGATGAAAAACAAGCTACGTTTGCAAAACTCCCTGCCGCTTTGGTCGAGTGGTACCAGCATGCGGCCAGAGCGCTTCCCTGGCGGCGCGACCGGGAGCCCTATCACGTTTGGTTGTCTGAGATTATGCTCCAGCAGACGCGAGTCGAGGCCGTCAAGGGGTATTACGCGCGTTTTTTGCAAGAACTGCCTACGATAAGGGATCTCGCCCTTGTCGACGAGGACAAGCTCTTAAAACTCTGGGAGGGTCTCGGTTACTATAATCGCGCCCGCAATCTAAAAAAGGCCGCCAATCAGATCTTGGAGCGATACGGTGGTGCCTTTCCCAAAACTTATGCGGAAATTTCTGGCCTTTCTGGCATCGGCCCTTATACAGCCGGCGCCATCGCCTCCATCTGTTTCGAGGCGCCTAAGCCGGCCGTAGACGGAAATGTGCTTCGCGTCATCTCCCGCATTACCGAGTGCTATGCTCCGAGCGACCATCCAAAAGTCAAAGATTGGATCACTGAGTCCCTGGCCGCCGTTTACCCTGCAGGGCATTGCGGTGACTTCACCCAAAGCCTGATGGAACTTGGCGCGACGGTCTGCCTTCCTAACGGCGCGCCTTTGTGCGCGCAGTGCCCGGCCGAGACCTTCTGCCTGGCGCGCAGGCATTATTCGATTGATGATTTGCCGGTGAAATCTCCCAAAAAAGCGCGCAGGGTCGAAGATAAAACGGTTTTTCTTTTCACCTGCCAGGCTTCTCTTGCCCTCAAGAAACGAGGAGATACAGGGGTTCTGGCCGGGCTTTGGGAGTTGCCCAACGTTTCTGGTACGCTCAATGCACAAGCCGCATTAAAGCAGGCAGAGGACTGGGGCGTCAAGCCGACTGCGCTCCTGCGGAAAACCAAAAAAAGTCACATTTTTACACACATCGAATGGCATATGACAGGTTATTATATCGCCTGCGATCATAAATCAGATGCCTTTTTTTGGGCCAGCCAAACGGACCTGGCTGAAGCGTATGCGCTCCCAACGGCCTTTAAGCAATTTTTATGAGGTGAGAATTTTGATAACGGAACAATCCCAAGAACTTTGTTATCGAGACTGCGATCTATACAAACGTCTGCGCCCCTCCGCCTTGCTGGCATTTTTTAGTCAGCTCGCAGGCGAACAGCTCGATTCCATCGGACTACCGCATCAGATGCTGTGGGATAATGGCTATGTCTTCGTCTTGGTGAAAATCGCGGTTCATTTCGATCGTGTTCCAAATCTTGGCGAAACCGTCACCGTAACAACCGCGCCCAAGGGCACAAAATCGCTCTATTTCCTGAGGAATTTTGAAGTCAAGGATGAGAATGGTCAATCGATCGTGCAGGCCACCTCTTATTGGGTCGTCGTTAACCCTGACAGTCGTTCGATCGTTCGCCCGCGCGAGTTTCCCTTTGCCCTGCCAATCATGGATTCGCTTGACTTTGTACTTCCCGCTCTTAAAATGCCAGGCGATATCGCCTTTGAGCCAGCTGGCGAATATAATGTCATGTTCAGTGACCTCGACTATAACGGCCATATGAGCAATATCCGTTACGCAGATTTAGCACTTAATTTACTTCCGAAGGAAGCTCCAAATAGGCCGATTAAGACCCTGCAAATCAACTATCATCACGAAATTTCTACTGGGCAAACCATTCTACTGCAGAAGACTGATGAACTTTTCGTGCGGGGGACAAGCAAAGATCAGATCATTTTTGACGCTTTAATCGCCTTTTAAAAAGCATCGCCTGTGCCAACCGGCATAGGCGGTAACTTTTATGTTAAAAAACATCCTCAAAAAGTGGCAATCTGGATTTTTTTAAGATCCATCGATAAAATCGCAGGGATAGAGTCGGAAAACAGTTAGTAAAAAGATGCATGAATTTTGCGTCAAGCCCCAAAACCATACGCGCCTTTCTACGTGAAATGCCACGTTCCATCTTTTTTGCTATTTTTTCTGGCGGTGTCGCTATCAGTCGCAAAAGGTGCTCTGAGGCGGAGATTTCTTCTTTCCTAAAAATATCAGTTAAACTAAATCCAGGAAAAACTGCACCGACGTAAGTCGTATCCCTGAGTTCTTCCCGTAACGCTTCAGTGAATCCCTTGAGCGCGGCCTTGCTAGCCGAATAGGATGCCGCCCCAACGATTGGGCTGAGGGCCGCGCTACTGATCACATTGACAATTCCGCTCATTTGTTGTTCCTTTAAAACTGGAAGGAGCACCTCGCAGGCATAGACACAAGACAGAAAATTCACTCTCATAACCTGTTCAAGCACCTGGCTTCCCTGGGCCATAAACTGAGAAAAGTGCGGCAGGACCCCGGCGCTGTTGATTAGCAAACAGGGCCGAATATCTTGCTCCTGAAGCCAGCTACAGAACGTGGTCCAGTTTTTCTTGCTGGAAACATCAAATAGTCTGTAAATAAACTGGCCGGCATTCTCACCAAGTTCGACCTGAAGTTGCCTCATTTTCGCTTCACTTTGCCCGATCCCAACAACAAAACATCCCTCTTTTTCGACCAGACATTTCGTCAATGCCCGCCCGAAGCCGCCTGAGGCGCCGCTCAGTACCACAGTTCGCCCTTTCAGCCAATGATAGCTCACATCACTCCCTCCTTCTTTCGCAATTATATCTGCTATGTAGAAAAAAGTCAAAACTTGATAAAAAATATACGGTATTGAACAAAGACACTAGAGGTATATGTGGTATAATATCCACAGCGCAAGCACTTTGTGCTACAGCGTTAAGCAGTTTCGCTGTGGACGTTCAGCATGACCGGCCCAGCGCGCTTTTCTCGTAAGGCGATACAGGTCGCCGAAGGCTGTGGTATCATATGCGCTGGCAAAACGATTGTGCCGCAACTATTAAGGTAAACAGCAGAGCGGCCGTCTGCAGAAATGGCCGATTTATTAAATCTACGCGCACTACAGTGCTTAATTAAGGTGCATTTTAAACTGTTGGAGGCTAAAATTATGCGAATCAAAAATTGCCTTATCTTTGGGCCCGATGGACAATTTTCGCCCGGCGATGTTGCGATGGATGGGGAGCGTTTTTCACAGCTTGAAAGTCAGGATAACACGATCGACGCGAACGGATATTATGTTGTACCGGGCTTTATCGACCTTCATTTTCACGGTTGCGCCGGATACGATTTTTGCAACGCCGATGCAGATGCCCTTCGAGAAATCTCGCGCTATCAGCTTGTGCATGGCATTACGAGCATCTGCCCTGCTACAATGACCCTTCCCGAGGATCAACTTTCTTGCATTTGCCGAAACGTTGCTAATTTTAAGGAATCCCAAGACGGCGCAACACTATGGGGAATCTATCTCGAAGGCCCATTTCTCTCCCGGGCAAAAAAGGGCGCGCAAAATGAATCGTATTTGAAGCGACCGGATACCTCCCTTTTTTTCCGACTGTATGAAAAATCAGGTGGGCGCATTAAACTGGTCGCGTTAGCGCCGGAAGAACAAGACGCAATGGAATTCATTGACGCTATTAAAGAGCATGCACGGGTCAGCATCGCACATACGGTAGCCGATTACGATACTGCCAATATGGCATTCCGGCACGGCGCAAGCCAGGTCACCCACCTTTTCAACGCCATGCCGCCCTTTACCCACCGCGCTCCTGGAGTCATCGGCGCCGCGGCGGATTCGGAAAACGTCTATGCCGAACTCATCTGCGACGGGGTCCATCTTCACCCGAGCGCCGTCCGCGCCGCTTTCAAGCTGTTTGGGCCCGATCGCATTATTTTTATCAGCGACAGTATGATGGCAACTGGCATGCCGGATGGCAAGTACGCCTTAGGCGGGCAACCGGTCGAAGTATCAGGCCCGCGCGCCACTTTGCGCGACGGTACGATCGCCGGCTCTGTAACAAATCTGTTCGATTGCTTCCGTACCGCCGTTTTGGATATGGGTATTCCTTTGGAATGGGCCCTCCTGGCGGCGACCAGGAATCCTGCGCGATCCCTCGGGATCGAGGCGGAGGTTGGCAGTATCGCGCCTGGTAAGTATGCAGACTGTTTGTTACTCGACCGAGACTTAAACATAAAAGCGATATTTAAGCGCGGAAAGCGAGTCCAATAGTAGTTTGGAGAATACAATTGTTATTCTCTTAGTCAAGGCGCAAAACGCTCTTTTTTGAAAGAACTCGCCGCAGTGCGAAGCTAGCGCCCGACGCAACAATGATTTTGACGCAGTCAAATGGCAAAAACGGAACGACACAGGTCATAAGCGCCGGCCAAAGTCCGCCGCCGCTCTGGATCAAAAACCAGGCGGTGCCAAAGAAATAAAGAACTGCCGTTCCTAACACCATTCCGGCAGGATAGGCCCAAAATCGCGTTGAAAACCGGTCGACGAGCGCTCCCACGACCGCCACACAAAATAGATATCCAATCAAATATCCCCCCGTCGGCCCGGCCAAAACTCCAATACCGGCCCCAAAACCCGAAAAGACCGGCACTCCGATGCTACCGATTATCAGATAAACCGCAACGCTGATCAGGCCCTTTTTCCATCCTAAAACAGCTCCGGTTAGATACAGAATAAAGGTGCCCAAAGTAATTGGGACCGCTCCGGTGAGCGGTATACTAAAGGGGGCGATCACGCACATCAGCGCCGCAAAAAGTGCCGTTAAGGTCAATTCTTTTGCTTTCAAAGGGACTCCTCCAATCGGATTGAAACTTCTCCAGAAAATAAGGTCCGCACACCGTTTTGGGTTCGAACCACCAGATGGCCTTCGTCATCAATGGACTCAGCCAAGGCCGGATAGCTTTCTGCCTCGGTCAAAACCCGGATCTTTTTGCCTAAAATGATCGACCTGCGCCGCGCTTCATCCAAAAATGAGCCAGAGGCAATTGCATCATAACTGCGTTCCAACTCGCCAAGAATCGCTCCGGCCAGATGATTGCGAGAGATTTTTTGCCCGCAGACGGCTTCGATCGATGTCGCGACCGACGCGATTTCCGGCGGCATTTCTGCCGCTAAAACATTGACCCCAAAACCGACAACGGCATATGCAAGGGCGCCACTTTCCAGGTCGAAGGCGGCCTCGCTCAAAATACCACATATTTTTTTGCCGCCTGCAAATAGGTCGTTGACCCACTTGATCCCGACCCGAATATCTGCTAATTGCTCGATTGCGCGTGAAATGGCAACCGCGGCGCAACTCGTTAGCCTCCCCGCCCATTCGGCCGGGAAGCTCGGCCGAAGGATCAACGTCATATAGAGCCCACTTCCTGCCGGAGAATAAAAAGAACGCCCCTTGCGCCCCCGGCCGCCGGTTTGATGGTCGGCGACGACCACTGTCCCTTCAGGGGCACCGTTTTTGGCCAGTTCCTTTGCCGTTGTATTGGTGGAGACAAGGTGCGAATAGCAGTGAATTTCCCGTCCAAACCGGTTGGCCTCGCAAAACTCACGAATTCGGTGCGCCGACAGGACATCCTGCTCCTTTAATAGGCAGTATCCCTTTTTTGGTGTTGCCGCGATTTCGTGCCCATCGGCCTTAAGTCCCGCAATCGCCTTCCAAACGGCGTTCCGGGTCAACCCCAATTGAGCGGCCATCTGCGCGCCAGAAACCGTCGCGCCTTTTGCGTCTCGCAAAAACTGCAGAACAGTGTCTTTTGTTGTCAAGCTGATTCCCTCTTTCTTTTAACAGTATAAAAGCTTTGTCGCCTAACGTCAACCGTTGGTCCAAAATTTGGGTGACAATAAAACTGACCAACAGTCAAAAAAAGATTGACTAATGGTCAGTTTTTGTTATAATTGTGATAAATGAAGAATGTTGTTTGGGAGTGAAAACGTGGGAAAGGTTGAAATTAAAAAGCAACACAAACGGGAGACACTACTAATGACCGCTTATCAGCTATTTTCTTCAAAAGGGGTCAGCAAAACCTCTATTTCAGATATCGTGGCCCAGGCCAATGTCGCCAAAGGAACCTTTTACCTTTATTTCAAAGATAAATACGATATCCGCAATCGCATTATACTCAATCAGGCCGAAAAAATCTTTGATGCAGTCAATGAAGCATTGGCAAAACAGGGTGCTTTGGGCTTTGAGGAAAAGTTACTATTTATTATTGATACAGTTATAGATTCTTTCCTAGCAAACAGCACCTTTCTGCGTTTTGCGGTCAAGAATCTGAATTGGAGTGCCTTCAAAGAAACGCTTTCGAGTCTCTATTCTCGCCCCGAAATCGATTTGTCCGGTCGCTTTCAAAAGATGCTTTCAGATTACGGAATCACGCTAGAACGTCCAGATATGCTTTTGTTTTTGTTGACGGAATTGGTCGGCGGCGTCACCTATAGCGCGGTTATATACGGCCAACCAGCCGATTTCGAAACCGTCCGCCCATATTTGCGTCGCTCCATATCGGCCATTTTGTCTGCACATATTCGGTGAGGAGGCTTTGCGATGAAGATTCTACTTGTGATCGATCAGTTTTTCTCGGCCAATAATGGTATGACCATCTCGGCACGGAGATTTGCCGAAAGGCTTTGGCTTCACGGCAACGAGGTCCGCGTCGCCAGCACCGGAAAACCCGGGGATACACCCTACCTGATGGAAAAACAACACATTCCTTTCTTTGATAATCTCGTATCCCAGCAGGGTATGACTTTCGCAAAGCCCAATGACGCATTGCTTGAAAAAGCGATTGCTTGGGCCGACGTCGTCCATTTTCTCGTTCCCTTTGCCCTGACGCACCACGGAATTGAGATCGCACAGCGGCTTGGCGTTCCCTACACTGCGGCCTTTCATGTCCAACCTGAAAATATAACATCTTCGATCCATATGGGAGGATGCAAATGGCTCAATCGGATGATTTATTGGTGGTTTGACCAATATGTTTATCAGTATTGCAACCATATCCATTGCCCCAGCAAATTTATCGCCGGGGACCTCCGAAAAGCCGGCTATCGCGCCAATCTTCACGTTATATCCAACGGCATTGACCCGGATTTTTGTTATCGAAAACTAGAAAAAACTCCGGATTTACAGGGAAAGTTCGTCATTCTGAGCGTTGGAAGGTATTCCATTGAAAAACGTCAGGATGTACTGATTGATGCCGTCGGCAAGTCAAAATATAAAGACCGCATCCAATTGATCCTGGCCGGCCAGGGGCCGAGGGAGGCTTTTCTTCGTGCGCGCGGCGAGCATTTGCCAAATCGCCCTATTTTGCGCTTTTTTAGCAAACAGGAGCTTTTGGATATCATTGCGAGAAGCGATCTCTACGTGCATGCCGCGGCCATGGAAATTGAGGCCATGTCCTGCATGGAGGCTTTTGCTTGCGGGCTCGTGCCGGTCATTGCCAATTCTGACCGTTCCGCTACGCCGCAGTTCGCGCTCGATGGGCGGAGTTTGTTCCGCGTTGACGACAGTTCTGATCTCGCCAAAAAAATCGACTACTGGATTGAACATGAGCCCCAGCGCAAAGAAATGGAACGCCGCTATAGCAAATTCGCAGAAAACTACAATTTAGACGAATGCGTCCGGCAGGTCGAAGAAATGTTCCGCTTGAGCATCCGCGAAACCCGCGCTGTATCAGGCTACCTGATCGATGAATCGATACCGGAACTGCCAGCAGAAGAAAAAACGACGCAAAAGGTTTAATATGGAAAATCATCTGAAAGAAAAGCGTGACGAGCATGTCATGCACCTATGGAAGCCCTTCCATTTTGAAGTGAAAACAGGCTTTGACTACAGGCTCGATCATCCGGTCCACAATTTTTTCTATTACCTGGTCCGAATTTTGTTCCATCCCTTTCTCTACCTTTTTAACTGGATTGTGTTTGGCCTGAAAATTGAAGGGCGCAAACAGTTGCGCGCCCTGCACGGTTCTGGTGCGGTCTCGATTTGCAATCACGTCCATCCGATGGATTGCACCTTTTTGGATTTTGCCTTCCTCCCCCGCCGCGCCTATTATCTGACGCTGGAATCCAATTTCCGAATTCCCATCGCGCGGCACTTGATCCGCTTTCTCGGCGGCGTCCCGCTCCCAGGAAAGCTTCGGTGTGTTGTTGAAATGTTCGATGAAATGGGAAAAGCGGCCAGAAAAGGATGCCTCGTGCAGATTTATCCTGAGGGCGTTTTAAAGCCTTACAGCGATAGCTTGCAGCCTTTTCGCGACGGCGCGTTCCACTTTGCCGTCAAGCAGAATCTGCCTGTTCTGCCGGCCATCGTCACCTATCGCAAGCCGCGCGGCCTCTGGCGCCTTTACAAAAAAGACCCCTGCCTGACGCTTTCGCTCCTCGAGCCGCTATATCCGAACCAGGACCTAAATAAAAAAGATGCCACCGCCGATTTGATGGCGCGCTGTATCGGCGTTATGGAGGAAAAGCAGAAAGCCCATACGTCAACTAATCGCTAAAATAAAAGTATTTTTTGTCTATACAAAAATATATTTCGTCTTAGATATTATAATGTGGGGCTTTTCGGGAGATACATAAAATTTCGGATTTTACAGCATTTATTGCTATTTGGTTTTCGTCATTTCGGTAGGGGGTCAGTCAGGTGAAACGTGCGGTTCAAATTTTGGCTTTGTTGTTTTCGGTGCTTTTTCTTAGCGCCTGCGCGGGGAAGCGTTTAGGCGATTCCAGCGTGGACGTGAGGCGTCTTAACACTTTTGATGGGATATCGGTCTATACGGAGCAAAGTGAATATCCGGTAGGCACGAAAGAAATTCAATTGAATATTGAAAACAACTCCGAGTACGAAGCAAGCTATGTGCCTTATTTTATATTAGAAGTGGAAATGGAAGACACTTGGAAAGAGCTCCCCTTTCAGTCGGGTGAGGAATTCTTCGAAGAGATCGCATACCTGTTGCCACCAGGGAAAAAAGCGCAAGAAGTGATTGATCTTGACCGGTTCGATTTTAAATGGAAGCCCGGCAAATACCGAATTGTCAAAACAATTTATGTAAATAACGGATCTACAGGCAATGCCGGGGATTATTATTTGTTCTCCGCCGAATTTACCTTAACGTCGGATTAGTTTACAACTTTGCAATTATAAAAATACCCCAGCGAAAAGCCTGGCTCCAGCAGGAGTCAGGCTTTTTTGTTTCAAATATCTAATCCGCAATGGAAAAACCCTCCCCTTCGTTGTATCGAAGGAGAGGATTTTTGTAGAAAATCAATCATGCAATTGGAACTCGGCCGACAAAAGGCACTTGTTTGAAGAAGAACCGTGCAGGTAAACCTCTATGACGACCCGATACTCGCCCGCGCGGAATGAAAAGTCGGCTCGGCTTAAGCGAATCTGCACTGAAACGCTTTTTCTAGACGGCAGCAGGGTCGAATCCTCAAAAAAGACACCGCCCTCTTGCGTAAAGGGTATCGTTTTCCAAACGCCGTCCTTTCGAATTTGCAAGGTAAACGCATCCCCAAACGAACCTTTCCATTCCGTCTGATTTTCAATGATTACGGTTATGGATTCCGTCGCAATTGGATAGGCGGATTGCTCGGTGCGCATGGAAAGGCCAGCAACCGGATTCAACGCGCTTTGCGCAAAGGAAGAATCCAAAAGCCGCTCCCCCGCGCAGGCGCTGAAGACGAAAAGAATAAGAGCGGATAGCGAGAGAATTGTCAATTTTTTCATAGGTCTTTCCCCCTAACGGAACGTTGAATGGGCCGCTAATCTCACTTCCCCGCCGGCGCAATCCAGTTGCTAAAATTGGGCGCCGCGACGAAAATACATTTTTTGAAGGCTAGTCATTTTACTCCTCCGTCAGCATGAACTCGGCGGAGAACAAGTGCGCTTCAGACGGGGCGAAGTCGCTATGGAGATAAAATTCTTTTATGACCCGGTATTTGCCAGGCTTCCACAAAAAATCAAATCTGCCAAGATCAATTGTCTCATGCGTTTCTTGGCCGGGTAGCAATAAATTCTCAATTTCGTTGAAGTGGTCGCCATACTCTGCAAAAGGAACCTCCTTCCAAACGCCGCCCCGTTCTACTTCCAGCAAAAAATCTTCTCCATAAGGGTCGTACCGTTAAGGACAGTAAAAAAGATGCACGAAAATTTCGTGCATCTTTTAATTTTGTCTTATACCGTAGCAAGCAGGGGAAATGTATATCACATTTCCACTTTTTAGGAGAACCTAAAACCCTTTTCTAAACAAATACCATCTATTCGATAAATTCTTATTTTCCTAACTGTTCAACCTATTGGAATTTGTTTATAGCTCCTTTGAATACAGCAAACAGGTCAGCGGAACCTTTTTGTTTCCCAAGTCAAGCTCCACGTCCTTTTCGCCCACTCTCTCAAAGCCCCTATGCTCGTAGAACTGATAGGTGCAGGCGTTGTCGGCGTAGAGATAGACCGTTTTGCCTTTTTCTATCGCCGTCAATTCATCCAAAAGCATCGTGCCTATTCCTTTGATTTTCGCATCGGGATCAGCCGCCAAAAAGATGATTTCTCCGTCTGGTGAATGCATTTCCTTGTACTTGGCGAACAACTCTTTATTGACCGCATCGTAGAGCCCTGCGCCACCCTTGAAAAACAGCTTTTGAATAACATCCACGAGCTTCACGTAGAGCTTTTGCCAAAAGGAGCTATGCTTTCCCGGTTCGCCCTTGAACTCGGCAAGAAGAATGCCGACAAGCTTATCCTCTGCGTATGCAGCGAAAATCTGCGTTGCGCGATTTATCTCCAAATACCAAAAATACCTGCCGTATGCGTTGAGTAAAAACTTGCTGTCAAGATACCAATCAAAGTGCATTCCCTTGATAGCAAACTGTATTGCTTTCTTATAATCCTTTTTTCGTATATTTCTGATTTCTATGTTCAATGGGTTACCTCGTCAAATTGGAAGTTGTTTAACTCTCCGATTGTTCCTGTAATAATTGAAATTGTTTCGATGTAATATGGAAGGCGCCCATTTTTGAGGCTTTTTCCGCGATTGCTTCGCTTTCATATTGGTTTACTTTACATCCGAGTGTGTATATTCCGAGAGTGTACGACATTTTTGTTCCTTTGCTTTTTATATGATATAATATTTTACCACAAAACTCAGAAAAAGCAAAGAGTGTGATGCTTTTTAGATTTTCGTTTTTTGCTCAATTTTCAAGTTTCTCCTGTATAATCTTGGGGGGATTCCATTGCGCTTCAGGAAACATCTGTTGAACGTGGAAAGACAGGAAAATCCGCAACGCTCTGAAATATCAAGCACAGATATAGAGGTTTCTATGAGAAGTTGTTCTGCTATTATAAGTCTTATAGTGTTGACGTAAGATTTTGGAGATTGTCCCGTGATAACAAGGAAATTACGTCTGAGTGTGGATTCACTCAGACGGCAGCACTCGGCGAGTTGTGCAACAGATATGTATTCGCCGTATTTTGCGGCAATCAAGCTTATTGCGGGGAGTATGCTTTTTCGTGCTTCTTCGTTACAAACGGTTTCATCTTTTGAAAAAGCGTTTAACTTTTCAAAGAAAGCCGCGCAAAGATGTCGATAAAGCTCAAAATTGCCGTTTTCATTTTTCTGTATCTCGTGTCCCATCATTCGAAAAAGTTCTCCGCAATCACGATCCGCGATTATTATCTCTCTTGATGGAAGAGCCAAGTCAAGTGCTTTATTGTCAAACCAGATGTATTCCCAGATACTGTTTCTTTCTGCAGGACTTTGAGCGATATGATTCATTCCGGCAGGGAAAAAAACAACGGTGCCCGCGCTGAACGGATAAATTCGGTCTTCCACGAAAAACAGTCCATACCCATTTTTGCAGTATCCGCACTCGGGATGGTTATGATAATGCAGATCCCTTTTTGTTCGGTAGGATTGCTTATAAAGCTTATAACGGCTGTATAGTATTTCGTGCGTGTGCTCCTCTTGATATACAGCCTCGGGGATGACACTTTGAAAATTGTTTTTTTCTTTTTTGCCTGATATTGACTGATTTTGCATAGAAAATCCTCTTTTTGCGTGGTTTATTTGGCGTTATTTTGCTATAATGATACCATAATCTTTTGCTTAATGCAATATGTTTAATCAATTATATTTATGAAAAAGGAGATTTTTTATGAGGAAAACACCACAATTTTTTCTGTTTGGTATGGGAGATCGCCCGAAGCTTATCTATAAGAACGGCGCACTTTATTCTTATCCTAATTATGAGACGATCCGCCTTTGGGAAGTTAATAAAGAAGAAATACTTCCGTCTGAATATACCGTTAAGCTTGAAACATCTGATGGAATCGTGCGCATCAGGGAAGACTCCGAAGGTGTTTGGCTGAACGAGAGCAGCGCGTGCGTTTGCTTTGGCAGAAGTAAGCTGAATTTACCTACATTTGAAGGTCACCCTCTGAGGGAGACTTTGCGTATACTGCATCACGAAATACTCATAAATATAATAAACGGAGTACCTGTACCAAATTATTTCGTTTATCCAAAAGCGTGGTATCGTGACGGAGCTATGATGGCGATGGTTTTGAAAGAAACCGATAATCTGCATCTTATTCGTGATTGGGCGTTGGGGCTTAGCGAGCTTTATGACCGAAACAACAAGGGAAACGAAGAATCTGACAATCTTGGTCAGCTTCTTTATTTGCTGGGAATTTTAGATTTAAAAAATCATCCGCTTGTTGAGCTTGCTGTTAAGGAAGCGGAAAGACGTCTTGAGGAGGGTGTGTTGACAGGTTCTACCGATTATGCACCGCATCCGGTTTATCAAACGAAATGGTTGAAGCTCGGTCTTGAGACAATGGGATTTGACAGTAGCTATCTCCGTATTCCCGATGTAAAGGATCACTATTCATCGATATTTTGGATGGACGGTCATACTATGCTGCCAAGCGATGATTCGTATAACGTAAAATATCCGTATTTATGGTGGGCAAAAAAGCATACTATGCGTCAAGCGGTCGATCCTTTTTTACTTGAACCGTCGTATCCTATTTCCTCCGAAACAGGTGCGAGTGAGGCTGATTATGAAAAACTTCGTCCGCTGTTTCCCGAGTATGCGGATGCGCGTCACTCGGCACCGCATACATGGCATGCGGCGGAGATGTTCTTATATATTATTGATCTATACGGGAAAGGAGCTATGTGATGCCGGGATATGCTAATTGGAAGCAGCTTTTTAATGAAGAACTTTTGCAGATGAGAGAAGAAGGATATGATATGAGCGGGCTTCCTGTATATAGAGATGACGGACCATCTTTGATGCCGTTTCCGGGATGCGAAAGTCCCGAAACTGACAGTGAAGTTTGGGAGAAAGCTTATGAGCTGCTTTCCACGAGGCAAAAAGAGCCTCTTCGTTCAGATTACCAATACAAAGAGCCAAATGATTGGCAAGATATTATTGATGCCGCTGAACCGTTGCCATATCTTAAACCGATTAACGAAAAAGATTATATGTCTCGACTTCAAGGGGCGGTATACGGCAGATTTTCCGCTGTTATTTTAGGGAAACCGTTGGAAATGGGGATGAAGGCTGCTGACGTAAGAGAATATCTTGAGGGGGCCAATGCCTGGCCGCTTCGCGATTTTGTTCCAGCCGTTTCACAAGGGAGCAAAAAGAGCGCAAGAAAAGATTGTATTGTCAGTACCAAGGGGAATATTCAATATGCTCAAAGTGATGACGATATTAACTATACGCTTTTGGCTTTGTTGCTTGCGGAAAAGTACGGTATGGACTTTAAACCTGAGCATGTTGGACGAAACTGGATGGAAAACATACCGTATCATTGGTGCTGGTGTGCTTCAAGGCAAGCATACTATCATATGGTAAACGGAGTTCCTGTTGAAAAGATTCCGACCCTGCTTAATCCTTGGCGTGAATGTATTGACGGACAGATTAGAACAGATCTTTGGGGATATATAGCGCCGGGTGATCCTATAAAAGCATCTCTTGGAGCTTATCGCGATTGCTCGTTTTCATTGGTGAAGAACGGCATATACGGAGGAATGTTTACAGCGGGGTGTATTGCGTCAGCTATGACCGAATCTCCGAGTATTGATACCATACTTGACGGTGGGCTTGCCGTTATACCCAAAGAAAGTCGTCTTGCAGAAGCGGTAAGAACCGTGCGTGCCCTATACCGAGAGAAACCTGACAGAGATGCGGTTTGTGAGTGTATTATGGAGCGTTGGGGGCATCTTCCTTTTGCGGCAACAGTTAATAATATGGCTATGGTCGTGCTTGCTATTTTGGACGGAAATATGGATTATGGAAAAACCATAACTTCTGCCGTTTGTTGTGGTATTGATACCGATTGCAATGCGGGCACTGCCGGAAGTATAATCGGCGCGGCGGTAGGTATTGACGGAATTGAGAAACGTTGGTATACTGTTCTTAATGATACTGCTAAAACTACGGTTGCGTCAATCGGTGAGATCAAAATCTCCGAAATTGTTCGTAGAATATATGCTGTGTATGAAAAAATAAAATAAAAAAATCAGCCGTTAGGAGAGTTCTCATAAGGGTGTTTTCGGAACACGGTAGGGGCGAACTGTGTTCGCCCGCGGGAGACCGCAGGTCTCCCCTACGGATACACATATAAATATCGGCAGAGGACTTGTTTTCTCTGCCGATTTGTGTTATAATGGAAGCCTCAAGACGCGCCCGTGTATCTTTAGGGGTATGGGCTTTGCCCTATGCCTTTGTAATACAAAGGCGAAACTGGCGATAAAAGCTAACGATAAATATGAATTTATCGGTTAGTTGTATATAGCACAACTTGACTAACAAAGAAAGAGAATATTATAAACACCCTTAGTTTTTTAAAAAACTAAGGGTGTTTTCGTGTCTTGTTGTACTGTCCTTTAGAGTACGACTCATAACCGCCGGTTTTTTCCTCGGTATTGTTGACCAAAACCAGACGTATTTCTTTTGTGCCTACCGGATATTCACTTTGCTCTGTGCGGACCGATATCCCGTCGTAAGTGTTCAAAAGCCCTTCATCGACGCTGGAATCGGCTAAGCGCTCCCCCGCGCAGGCGCTAAGAAAAAGCACCGAAAACAGCAAAGCCAGAATTCGAACTGTGCGCTTCACCCTAAAACCCCCTACCGAAATGTTGCAAACCAATCGACCATGGATGCTGTAAAGCGGGTTCCGTGATTCGTGCCATTATAATATCCTGTATGAACTGCAACCGAAACAAAAATCGTATAAACGTAAGAACCTGCTTAAC
>CASFAP010000056.1 GCA_949292695.1 uncultured Eubacteriales bacterium
TCGTCGGCTACAAACTCAGCCCCTTTCTCTGGAAAAAGGTCCGCCGGGGCCTTTCAGCCGGACGGGTGCAGACCGTAGCGCTCAGGCTCATCGTCGACCGCGAGAAGGAAATAAACGCCTTTCAGAGCGAGGAATACTGGAGCATTGACGCAAAATTCCTCGCCGGCCGCAAGAGCTTTGACGCAAAGCTTTATGGCCTCAAAAGCGGCGATAAAATCGAAATCCCCGACGAGGCGGCCGCGAATCAAATCCTTGCCGCCCTCGAAGGGGCCGAATACACCGTCGCCAAGGTCAAAAAGGGCGTTCGCAACCGGCAACCGGCGCCGCCCTTTATCACCTCGACCCTCCAGCAGGAAGCCTCGCGGAAGCTCGGTTTTACCGGCCAGCGCACCATGCGTATCGCCCAACAGTTGTATGAGGGCGTCGATATCCCCGGTGTGGGGCCGACGGGTCTCATTACCTATATGCGTACCGATTCGCTCCGCATCGCCGAAGAGGCGCGCGCCGCCGCGAACCAGTATATTGCCGGACGGTACGGCGAAAAATACCTGCCCAAAACCCCGCGGTATTTTAAATCGAAAAATAACGCGCAAGACGCCCACGAAGCCATCCGCCCCACTTCGGTGGAGCTGACGCCCGAACGGGTCGCAGGGGCGCTGACTCCCGAACAGCAAAAACTCTATAAGCTCATTTGGTCGCGCTTTATCGCCAGCTTGATGGCGGCCTGCGTGCAGGATACGGTCTCGACTGATATTGTCGGCGGGGACTATCTCTTCAAGTCGAGCGGTTATACCGTCCGGTTTGACGGCTACACCGTGCTGTATGAAGAGGGGAAGGACGAAGCTGAGGATAAGGCCTCCATTCTGCCGGCGATGGAGGTCGGCCAGATTGTTAAGTGCAAGAGCCTGACCCCCAACCAGCACTTCACCCAGCCGCCGCCGCGCTATACAGAGCCAACCCTCATCAAAGCGCTTGAAGAAAACGGCATCGGCCGGCCTTCGACCTATGCCACCATCCTTTCGAACATCCTTCAGCGCGAGTATATCGTGCGGGAGAATAAGTCGCTGAAGCCTACGGCCCTCGGCACGGTGGTCTCGGATTTGATGGTCGAGTACTTCAAAAAGATTTTTGACGTCAAATTCACAGCCGGCATGGAGAGCAACCTCGACCAGGTCGAAGCCGGCAAGCTCAACTGGATCGATACGCTGAACGCCTTTTATAGCGATTTTTCCGCCACCATCGAGAAAGCCGAACGCTCGCTTGATGGCCAGCGCGTCAAGGTACCCGAGGTCGAGAGCGATGTCGTCTGCGAGAAGTGCGGCCGCAAGATGGTGGTCAAAACCGGGCGCTTTGGGAAATTCTTGGCCTGCCCTGGCTACCCCGAGTGCAAAAACACCAAGCCGATCCCTGAAGACGAAGTCAAACAGCCCTGCCCGAAGTGCGGCGGCAAGCTCGTGCGGCGCGCTTCCAAAAAGACCGGCAAGAAATTTTATGGGTGCTCCAACTACCCCGAATGCGATTTCGCCGCGCCCGGCATCCCGACCGGCGAAGTCTGCAAGGAATGCGGCAGTTATATCATCTCAGGCCTTCGCGGCCGGAAGTACTGCATGAATTCCGACTGCCCGACCCGCAAAAAGGAACCGAAAAAAAGCGAAAAACAGGCCGAAGGGAAGGCCGGTCAGGCATGAGGCCCGTTCAAGTCATCGGCGCGGGGCTCGCCGGGTGCGAGGCGGCCTGGCAGATAGCAATGGCCGGCGCTAAGGTCGAGCTGATTGACATGAAGCCGGCGCGCAAAACGCCGGCCCACCACTCGCCGTTCTTTGCCGAGCTGGTCTGCTCCAATTCGCTGAAGGCGGCGCGCATCGATTCGGCCGCCGGCCTGTTAAAGGCCGAAATGCGCCGCTTCGGCTCTGTTTGTTTGCAGGCGGCCGACACTTGTACGGTCCCGGCTGGCGGCGCGCTGGCCGTCGACCGCGACCTGTTTTCGCGGGAGATCACCGAGCGGGTGCGGAACCATCCG
>CASFAP010000057.1 GCA_949292695.1 uncultured Eubacteriales bacterium
CCGACACCAACCGATTGGAACCGCGACCGATGAGAAAGAGCGGCGCGCGTTCTTCACGGCAAAGTTCTGCAAGCATCGCCAAACGCGCTTCGCTCGCCACCTCCAAAAAAACATCCGCGTTTCCGCCGATTTGGAAGGTGGTATGGCCGGCCAATGGCGCATCTAACTGAAAATCGAATCCATATTCAGAAAGCCGCTGGGCCAGGCGCCGTTTATTCATGAAACCACTCCATAATCAGTGTAATCTGCAAAGGAACGCCGCACCGATGATGCCGGCGTCATTTCCGAGCTCAGCCGCTTTGACCACTGTCTGCTTTTCAACATTCTTTGAAAAGCGTTCTTCTTCGATCAAGCGGCGCAAGGGAGCAATTAGTGTTTCGCCCTCTTTGGAAATGCCGCCGCCGATGCAAAGGATTTCGGGCTGGAAGATGTTAATGACATTCGAAAGCCCACAGGCAATGTAGCGGATATATTGGTCGACAACACGCCTGCCCGTAGCGTCATTCTGCCGCATGGCGTCAAATGCCGTCCGTCCGTTGACATTTTCAAGGTTGCGTTCAGCCAGTGTCCACATGACGCTGTCTTTGTCGGCCTCCATTGCGGCCTTCGTCTGACGAATGAGTGCCGTGGCCGAAGCGTAGGCCTCCCAGCATCCCTTTCGCCCGCAGGTGCAGGGCTCTCCCTCATAATCGATGACCATATGCCCGAGCTCGCCACCGGCATAGTTAAAACCAGAAAAAAGCTTACCATCCAAAATGATTCCGCCACCGACGCCTGTGCCGAGTGTAATGGCGACAAAATCTTTGGTGCCCCTCCCTGCGCCGGCAATGAATTCGCCGTAAGCCGCGGCTGAGGCATCATTTTCAAGATAGAAATCGACACCAAGCCGTGCTTTGAGCATTTCGCAGAGCGGGACATTATTAAATTGCAGGTTGTTTGATGTCGCAATGACGCCGGTCTCAGGATTGACGGCGCCGGGTGAACCAACCCCCATCGATGCAATATCAGATAGCCGTAGACCCGCGTCGGCAATGGCCATTCTGGCCGCTTCGGCCATATCGTCGACAATCTGTTCAGCCGGGCGGGGCGCCCGGGTCTTCATGCGGCCGCGTCCGATAATCTGATAATTTTCATCCACCACACCGGTGGCAATGTTTGTGCCACCAAGGTCAATTCCCAACCAATACATCTTTATTCCTCCTAACAATATCCCTTTCTATTCTCTGCCCATCCGGGCCTTTTCAAGCGCACGGTACAACACATAGCCGAAACCTTTTTTCAACTATTAAAACACACGCAATTGCCAACCGTCCTGTTGCGGTTGGGACGAATCGCTCATGCCGATGCGATCGAGCAAATCCTGCGCCGCGTTGTATCCCATCTTTTTCTGACGGTTGTTCATGGCCGCAACCTCAATAATAACGGCCAAATTCCGCCCCGGCTTGACCGGAATCGTGAGTGACGGAACTTTCAAATCAAGGATTTCTGTCGTTTGGTTTTCGAGCCCCATCCGGTCATAAACTTTGGTAGAATCCCAAGGTTCGAGATTCAAAACCATATCGATCTTTTCGGTCAGTTTGACGGCGCCGACGCCGAAAATCCGGCTTGCATTGATAATGCCGATGCCGCGAAGTTCGATAAAATGCCGGATATTGTCCGGCGCAGTGCCTACAAGGGATTTGCTCGAGACCCGCCGGATCTCAACCGCATCGTCTGCGATTAATCGGTGCCCGCGCTTGACCAGCTCTATCGCCGTCTCGCTTTTGCCGACACCGCTCTCTCCCAGAATCAAGATTCCCTCACCATAAACTTCGACCAATACGCCATGCCTTGTAATGCGGGGCGCAAGGTGCAGGTTTAAAAAGGCGATGAGCGAAGCCATAAAACTCGAAGTTGATTCACTCGTCCGCAAAAGCGTCACATGCGAACGCTCTGCGGCGGTCAACATCGCTGGAAAAATTTCAAGCCCTCGCGTCACGATGACAGCCGGTGGCTTTGTCTCAAAAAAATCGAAGATTCGCTGATCGCGCGCTTCGCTTTCCATTTCCTCCAAAAAGCTGTGCTCGCTCTTACCTATTATCTGAAGCCGAGTATTGTCAAAAAAGGCAAAATATCCGCCAAGTTGCAGACCTGGGCGGTTGACCTCGGTCGCCGATACCTGTATTTCTTCGGGCGGTTCGGCTGTGGCGACAACTTCGAGTGAGAAATCCTTAATGATGCGGGACAGCGAAACAGAAAATGTCGGTTTCATTTCTAATAACCTCCTATTTGCCGCCAGCACGCTTAAAGTGCAGTCGGGGCTGATAAGCATTCTTATGTTTATTTTATCATAGATTTCCCCAATTGAAAAGTTTTTTCTTGCCAATCCTCTTTAATAATTATATAATTGTTCCAATGGAATATGCGCGGCGTATATTTTGCGCCGTCAGACAATTTTGGAGGAACAACATGAAACTCGGAATCGTCGGACTGCCCAATGTCGGCAAGTCCACCTTATTTAACGCCATTACCAATGCCGGCGCCCAATCGGCCAACTATCCGTTTTGCACCATCGAGCCCAACGTCGGCATGGTCTCTGTCCCAGACAAACGGCTTGACGCCTTGAGGGAGCTCTATCACCCAGACAAATTCACCCCTGCCGTAATCGAATTTGTCGACATCGCCGGGCTTGTCAAAGGCGCCTCCAAAGGCGAAGGTTTGGGCAATCAGTTTTTGTCGCACATCCGCGAGGTTGATGCCATCGTCCATGTCGTGCGTTGCTTTGAAAATGACGACATCATCCATGTAGAGGGTTCGGTCGATCCCGCACGCGATATTGAAACCATCAATTTAGAGCTCATCCTCTCTGATCTCGAGATGGCCGAACGGCGGCTCGACCGCGCCAGGAAGGCACTCAAGGGCGATAAGGGCATGCAGGCCGAGGTTGACTTTTTAGAGCGCCTTGTTGCGGCCCTCAGTGAGGGGCGTCCCGCCCGTTCGGTTGAACTGGATGAAGTCGGCCGCGAGGTGCTTGCTACCACACCGCTTTTATCAGCTAAGCCGGTCATCTATGCCTGCACCATGAGCGAAGAAGATTTTATGTCTGGCATTGAATCCAATCCACGATATCAGATCGTACGTGATATTGCCACGAAAGAACACGCCGAGACACTGCCGGTCTGTGCCGCGCTCGAGGCCGAGATCGCGGCGTTGGCGCCCGAAGACCGCGCCATGTTCTTGGCCGATCTCCATTTAGAACAATCCGGCCTTGACCGTCTCATACGCACCTGCTATCATCTGTTGGGCCTGATTTCATTTTTGACGGCCGGCAAACCCGAGGTTCGGGCATGGACCATCAAGGCTGGCACCAAAGCCCCCGAAGCCGCAGGCAAAATTCATTCGGATTTTGAGCGCGGTTTTATTCGGGCCGAGGTCGTCCGCTTTGAGGATTTGATGGCCTGCGGTAGCATGGCGGCCGCCAGAGAAAAGGGCCTTGTTCGAAGTGAGGGCAAAGACTACGTCATGCAGGACGGCGACATCGTTCTCTTCCGCTTTAATGTCTAAAAATCCGACCTATCAAAGATAGGCATGTTAGCAGGCGTGCACTGGGTACAAAAACCACAGCAACTGCACGCAAACAAAACGCAATAAAGGCGGAGGCATTTGGCCTCCGCCCTTTTCGTTTTCTAAAAGCCTCTCTGCTTTTTCTGCCAGATGCAGTTACCGCACGGTGTCGTGTCATAAATTAAGATACCAAATCAGTTGCGTTTCTTCTGCGACAGCTGGTTCAGTTGCGTAGGCCCGTGTATCGATCTTTGCGAGTGTTGCGCCCTGCTTTTTATAGAACTGGCAGGCAGGATAGTTGTTATTTTGGCACTCGATTTTGAGTTCTTTTAGGCCCTCGGACCGCGCTTCTTTGCAAATCGCGTCGAACAATGCTCGACCGATACCGCGCCGTTTATAATCGGGAGCGACTCGAAGATCCCACAACACGCCGAGGTCTTTTCTGCCCTCCAACAAATCCACTTTGGCCGCGCGAAAGCAAACTACAGCGCCACCGGCCAATGATTCCCCACAATAAGCGCCAAAAAAAAACCAGCCACCGCCAAAATGTTCCGCGTCCGAAACCGGATCATCATATGCACCAAGATCTTTTGTAAAGTGCGGCGTTTTGGTTTTTATGAATTTAAGTCCGCCAAGGCCGCCATCCACCGGAACAACTCGCAAAATGTGATCACTTTCCACAAGCATTGGGATCTCACGGTAACGCGGCCATTCTTGCACTTCTAGACGGCGAACGCGCACCTCGTCAGGCATTCAAATATTCCTCCACCGAGGCCACGGCGTTGCATCCGTCGGATACCGCCGTCACGATTTGGCGCATCTGCTTTGTGCGGACATCGCCGGCCACAAAAATGCCAGGAATGTTGGTCTGCCCAGTTTCATCAGCGCGGATGAAGCCCGCCTGATCGGTTTCAAGCAGATCTCGGAACGGCGTGCTGTGCGGTTCAAGCCCGACCGCGATAAAAACGCCAGCGACAGACAAGTCTTTTTGAGAATCGGTTTTTTTGTTTTTGAGTTTCAGTGCCTGCACGGTTTGCCCGCCGCAGATTTCTTCCACCACGGTGTCCCAAAGAACCTCGACGTTTTCAAGTGCGAATAGCCGTTCCTGCAAGATTCGTTCAGCCCGCAATTCATCCCGTCGATGAATGACATAGACCTTTTCGCACATTCGCGACAGATAAAGCGCATCTTTCACCGCCGTATTGCCGCCGCCCACGACTGCGACCGAGCGGTTTTTATAAAAGGCTCCGTCGCAGGTCGCACAGTAGCTGACACCGCGGCCGGCAAATTCATCTTCCCCCGGCGCACCGAGTTTGCGATGCCCAGCCCCGGTGGCCACACTCACGGCCTTTGACTCGTAGGATTGCTTTTCTCCCATGACTCGAAGGCCGCCCTGCATCTGCTCGATACGGCTGACCCCATCGACAAGGATAGGAACGCCAATGGATTTTACATGCTCTTCCAGCTTCATGGCCAGCTCGGCGCCGTCAATTTGTAAAAAGCCCGGATAGTTTTCGATCTCGAGCGTGTTGATAATCTGCCCGCCGTTTAAAGCATAGGCCTCGAGCAAAATCGCGTCGAGCCGCGCCCGCCCGGCGTAAATCGCGGCCGCCATACCGGCCGGCCCACCGCCGACGATGACTAAATCATACATAGAAAGGTTCCTCCAAGCAAATTATTGACATTTGCGCCGCCGCGGCCACAAAGGTTTCCGAGTGCGTGCAGATCTGATGGCGACGTTTGTGCCCTGGTCGCGCTCTCGGCCGGGCGGTTTTATCCGCCACGGCGCCACAGTACAAACCGCCAATCTATCCAATCTCTGTAATATTCAAGTTTTCCGCCGTGCGAGCCTTTAAAGAAGCGTTTTAACAGCCTTTAGATATGCATCGGCGATAAAACGCGCACCAGTCTCATTAGGATGCACCCCGTCGGGCGACCAGTGGGTCGTCTCGTTTCCGACGCAAGCCGCCGCAAAAAGGCCATCGAGCGGAACAAATACATCGGCAAACTCCCGCGCCAACCTGCGAACTGCGTCAATTTTGGGGTTCAGATCTTCGCGGTATGGCTTATCGGGCACATCGATTAGATAAGGTTCTAACAAAAGAATCTTGGCCTTGGTATGTTGTTTAACGTCGGTTAACAGACGGCGATAATTTGCTTCGTATTCTTGAGCCGTCGTCGGGGCGTTGGCGCCATCATACCGGCGCCAGGTATCGTTGATGCCAATCATAATTGATAGAATATCGGGCTTCAATGCAATGCAGTCGGTCTGCCAGCGGTCCAAAAGGTCCCAGGTGCGGTTGCCGCTGATGCCCATATTGATAAATTCAAATTCCCGATCCGGGTAATCTTGCCGCAATAACTCGGCGACATATTTTGGATAACCATCTCCTAACTTATGGCCATCCTGGTAATCGCGGCCGGCATCGGTGATGCTATCTCCCTGAAAAACGATACGTGTCATATGATAACCCCTTTTCAAATATTTTGTTCATGATAGCAAGGAATTGATTTTAAGTCAATCCCTTTTGAAACGATTAGATAACGCCGCAAGTTGGTCGAGGGAGAGCGCCTCTGCTCGAACAGTCAGGGGCAGGCCGAGCGACTGCAAGGCAAAAGCTAAGGCCTGCTTGTCCAATCCAAGTGCGCTCGAGACAGAATTGCAGAGCGTTTTGCGCCGATGCGCGAAACAGGCCTGCACAAACCGGAAGAAAAAAGCCTCATCTTCCAGCTCAACCGGCGCAGAGGGCAATAATTCCAGATGAATTACCGCGCTGTCAACATTGGGTGGCGGCATAAAGGAAGTCCTGTCAACCTCAAAGCATATTTTGGGCTTGCAGTAATATGAGACGGCCACCGTAATCGCGCCGGCCGACCGCGATCCTACAGGCGCACACAGCCGTTCGGCCGCTTCCTTTTGCACCATGACAGTTATCGATGCAATCGGTAAATGAGATTCTAAAAGACGCATCAGCACCGGCGAGGTGATATAATAAGGTAGGTTTGCGCAAATCGTAATAGATGCACAATCCGAGAAAGATTCTGAGAGCAACCGGGCTAGATCCAGTTTTAACACATCTCCAAATACAACAGAAGCATTTTTATAAGGCGCCAATGTCTCAGACAATATTGGCCGCAAATGCGTATCCAGCTCAACCGCTACTACCTTTTTGGCCCGTTTTGCCAACTCGGCGGTCAAAACGCCTATCCCCGGCCCAATCTCCAACACACCGGTCTCGGGCGCGCAGGCAAGCTCAGCCATTCGAGGGCAGACCGTCTCATCAATCAGGAAATTTTGCCCTAGGGATTTTTTTAAATGAAAGTCCTCGCGGCCCAATAAACGCCGGATAACAGACGGATCTGTCAGGTTCATTCTGGCCTCCTATTTTTTGAAAGCGTCAGGCAGTAGTTTGGATAACGTCGTCGACTTCGTCCTGCCATCGGGAGCGGCCATTATTACCCATAGGTCGCCGAACTCGCTTAAGGACTGCCGGCAGATACCGCAAGGAGTTCCAAGATTTTCGGTGAAAACCGCCAGCGCGGTAAATTTCCGCTTGCCGGCGCAAACTGCTTTGGCCAGCGCGACCCGCTCAGCACAGATCGTAGCGCCGAAGGAAGCGTTTTCGACATTGGCCCCAGTAAAAACCTCGCCATCTTTTGTGAGCAGTGCCGCACCGACCGTATAGTTCGAATAGGGTGCATAAGCTTGTTCCCTAGCCTGTTCCGCGGCTTTGATTAGGGCTTCAAAATGTTCCTGCAAAGCGGTTCCTCCCCCTAAAATAGCATTTTATATTCTGCTCTTTTATGAACTGTTAGGTCTATTTCTATGCGCTTGAAACGCACGAGACCTAAAAAATCGATCCATCGGCAGTGATGATAGTTCCTAGCAGTGAGGTGGCTTTTCTTTAAATACTTGCTATCGTTTAAATCGTAACGTTTCTGTTGCGGATATTTTACCATAAAATCGCACCTTAACCGAGGTATCATCCACGACAGCCTCTGTTTCCCTGGGCAAGCCTGCAAAGCAACCCGACTTGCGGCTTGTTTCCAAGGTACTGTCGCTATTATACCACCACAAATAACCTAAAACAAGAATATTTTTAAAAAGCACTTGCTTTTTTGAAAGAAATCTGCTATGATAACAGATGCTATTGTGAAAGTGAAAAAGGAGGTGCAGACCTATGGCTAAATGTGATATCTGCAACAAGGAAATGAAATTTGGGATTCAAGTTTCCCACTCGCACAGACGTTCCAACCGCACTTGGAAGCCGAACGTAAAGCGCGTGAAAGCGATTGTAAACGGCTCTCCTCGCCGGATCAATGCCTGCACCCGTTGCCTGCGTTCCGGCAAAGTGACTCGCGCTATCTAAACGTTTTTCCTAAAAAGCCGCAGAAAGTGCGGCTTTTTTCTATTGCACCGGAGGTGGCAATATGAGATTGAATGAAATCCACATTCGCGACCCTTTCATTCTTCTGGACAGCGGCATTTATTACCTTTACGGCTCGCGCGGCGATGAATGCTGGACGCATGGATTGGGATTTGATGTCTATACGAGTT
Source organism: uncultured Eubacteriales bacterium (assembly GCA_949292695.1). GTDB lineage: Bacteria > Bacillota > Clostridia > Oscillospirales > Acutalibacteraceae > CANQSG01. The sequence goes on from CASFAP010000057.1 coordinate 8,102, forward strand.
CAGACGGATGCGACTGGCA
>CASFAP010000058.1 GCA_949292695.1 uncultured Eubacteriales bacterium
AAGGTGTGTATTGATAGGCTCATGGGGCATAAGTCGAAGGGTACAGGCGAACGGGTGTACACTCATAAAAATATAGAAGAACTGCGAATGAATATTGAACTAATAACGAATTAGTAACAAAAAAGGCGGGAAGCCCTGTAAAATCAAGGCTTCCCGCTTATTCTGTGGATATTATACCACAAAAATCAGGGGAATTTTTTTATTCTTTTTCATTTTTTTGTATAATCTTATAGAATTTACGATATTTTAAAGGGGAAATACCGATGGCCCGTTTAAATGCCCTTCCAAATGCCGCCGAGTCGTAAAAGCCGCAAATATCAGCGATATTTGAGATCGAATCATCGCTTCGAATCAGGCAATCTTTCGCCCGCTCGATGCGAAGTGACAGGACATATTCACTCAAGGTCATACCCGTTGCCGATTTGAAAACCATTGAAAAACGAGCGGGCGACATTTTTGTAATTTCACAAACATCTGAAAGATAAACATGCGAGGTATAATGCAATTTGATATATCGTAAGGCTTCGTTTATCTGCGCGCGGTTTCGTTCCAGCACACGCCTCCTCTGAAAATCAATTCCATGTCCATATTCCCGTGTCACAATCGCAAGGATTTTAAGTACATTCGCACGTATAAACAAAGGATACTGTTCATTTTTGCAGTTGAATTCCTGAAGCGTTTCTTCCAATAACCGCTCGATGTATTTCGAACACTCCGCACGCAATGTGAAAAACGGTTTTACCTGTTCGCTTGCTACAAGAAATGGACGTATATAAGCTTGATAGTCCGACAAATAGTCGCCATTTTGCCGATCAAACGCATCACTAATAAAACCGGGCGTAAATTCTATATCCCAGATGACGCTTGTGTTATCCTCCACAAACATCGCATGAGGCACACCTGGAGGAAGGATAAACACATCCCCTGGTACGAGATGATAAGATTCCTCCCGATAGCGATGAATGCACGCCCCTGAAGCAACATACCACATTTGAATGTAATCATGGGTATGTAATACTTTGTTCATTTTTCCGATATGGCGATAAATTTTAAATTGCAACGAATCGTCAAATATTTCATCCGCTTTAAAAATCCGAATACGATCCAAAATATACGCCCCTTTATAAAAATAATATCTTACAAAATATTATAGTGATCCAGAGAGTATTCTGTCAAGTAAGAATGAAATACTACAAAAAGCATCTCTAATAAAAGTGCTTTTGTATTATATTGTATTAGTTTTAACCTGTCAAGTTTTTACATTAAAACAAGTGTAAAAAAATCAAAATTCAAAAAATTTATCACCAAAAAAATGAACATAAGTAAACAATTACCTGTTATAAACATTTCTGCATTACACAAAATACTACTGCAAACGCAAAGAAACGAAAGTAAGGAGTGAAATAAAGATGGCGAACAAAGTTCCGGAGGCTCGTGAAGCTCTCAACCGTTTTAAGATGGAAGCCGCGAACGAAGTTGGCGTGAACCTGAAGCAGGGTTACAATGGTGACCTTACCTCGAAGCAGGCTGGTTCCATCGGTGGCCAGATGGTCAAAAAGATGATCGAATCTTATGAAAACAGCATGAAATAAGCTTTGGCTTTTTCAGGGCGCCTTCCCGCAAGGGAAGGCGTCTGCTTTTGCTTGACTTGTTTGGATTCTGTTTTTATAATAAGATTGTGTGAAAAACATAGGAAGAGGCGAAAAGATGGGGTTAAAGATCGCTTTATTCAATGATTCATTTCCTCCTACAATCGATGGCGTCGCGAACGCTATGCTCAACTATGCTACCATTATCAATTCCAAATTTGGAAAGGCCGTCGTTGTAACTCCAAAATACCCGAATGTCGTCGACCACTACCCGTTTGAGGTCTACCGTTATGCCTCCATCAATTTTGGTAGCCAAATTCCCTACCGGGTTGGGAATCCCTTCTCTCCGATCACGATTTCTGAACTCAATAATAGAAATTTCGATTTACTCCATGTACACTGCCCTTTTGCTTCTGCGGTGTTAGCGCATGAATTGACGATAGGGCGCAACAATAAAAAGCCCATGATCTTTACTTATCACACAAAATTCGATATCGACCTCGACCGCTTTGTCCCAAACCGCCAATTCAATAAAATCAGTCGGAACTTCATTTTGCGGAATATCAACAATGCCGACGAGGTCTGGGCGGTCTCTGAAGGAGCAATTGAAAGTCTACGGAACATCGGATATCAAGGCGATGTTCTTGTCATGCCGAATGGTACGGACTTTAAACGCGGCAAGGCAAGTTCTGATGAAATCGCAGAACTGGAACGGATGTACCGTGTAACACCCGATGAGCTTATATTTTTGTTTGTCGGAAGAATGATGTGGTATAAAAACATAAAACTCATTTTGGATGCTCTGAAAATCGTGCAAGATGCAGAAATTGCTTTTCGCACTTTTTTTGTAGGAGATGGACCTGACCGGCCCTCGATCGAGCAATATGCGCGCGAAATCGGAATATACGAAAAAACGATTTTTACAGGCGCTATTTACGACCGCGAGCGTCTCCGTGCCTTTTTTAGCCGCGCCAGTCTGTTTTTGTTTCCATCCACCTATGATACCTCCGGCCTTGTCGTTAAGGAGGCGGCGGCCTGTGACTGCGCCGCGATATTAACGCGCGGCAGTTGCGCTTCAGAAGGGGTGGTAGACATGGTCTCAGGCCTTCTGGCAGAAGAAAATGCTGAAAGTTGCGCCAAAAAAATCATCGGTGCGGTTCGAACACCTGGTTTTCTCGAACGATTAGGGAAAGAAGCGGCCGAGAAAGTCTATCTATCTTGGGAGGACTCCGTTACGGCCGCCTATCGCCGGTATGAGGTTGTGGTCGACCGCTTCCTCAAAAAACAAAATAATTAAAAAACGCCGCGTTTGCTACGCGGCGTTTTTTAAACGTTCATGCCAAACAGAACTAAGTTATTTTGTGCGCGATAACGGCTCGGCGGCATATGATACTTCTCTTGAAACCGTTGGTTGAAATAAGAAACGTTGGAAAATCCCGCCTCATACATGCAGTCAAGAACCTGTTTGGAGGTTTCAGACAACAGTTTTGCCGCGTATTCCAGTTTAAGTTCATTGATAAAGGCGGTCGGCGTTTGCCCAAAATAATGTTTCATCATTCGGTTCAAATGCTCCTGGCTTTTGCCAGACAATTCGATTAAGCGTGGCAAGCCGCAAAGAAAATTTTCCCGTTTTTCCATTGCGGTCCTGGCTTGTTGCAACCAGATCGGAACCGGTGGCGAAGCACCTTCACAATGGTTCAGCGCCCAGAGCACATCGCACAATAAGCCAATCAGCAGTCCGCCCGAAAAGGCATCCCCTTTTCCTTTTATAAATTCCATTCTGGAAAGCAATTGCTGGCAAAGGGCGCCCGGCAATCGCACACAGCGCACAAGCGTTTTCAAGCAGATCTTCTGGCCAAAAAGGGCCTCATAACTCGCGAGCACACGTGAATACACATTTTTTGAAAAAGCCAGATTCACCATATGTGCCGCCGATGTTTTCACCTTTGCAAAGCAATGGATGTCTGAAGGTTCCACAAAATGGAGAACGCCGGGGTATAACATTTCCGCCTTTTCATTGATAAGATGCCGCATCGCGCCACTTTTCAGGATAAAGAATTCATAAAAATCATGGTTATGGCGGACGGTTTGCGAAGTATCATCTAGCACAGTCTCTGCAACATGAAATTCCGATGCATCAAATAAGTAGCGGCCATAAATAGTCGTCATTTGTATCACCCGATTCTTTCTTTGGAATCAATATACCATAGATTATGTCACACTACAAGAAGAATCTGTCAATATACTGGGATAGAATACGTTTGGAGGGATGCCAAAATGAACAAAGTAGATATCTATCGTTACAAGACAATCCCCGAAATTCTTCAATACATGAAAGCTTTCACCGCGGCTTACCGGCAAAGCGATGACAAATATCAGCGCGAGGTCAATTGCCTGCGCGTTCAACTGGAGCACGCCATGTTGCCCCTGCGGGCAGATGATCTGCTGGCCGGCCGGTGCTACGAACTCGCGATTGGATTTTTGCCGCAATCGGAGGACGGCGTAGGATACTATTATCACGATCACGCGATGTGCACCTTGCGCGAGAGTGAGGAGCTCTCCCCTGCCGAGCGCCATCAGGTCGCCGAACTCGAGGCGTTCTGGGAAAGGGAGAATACCAACCGGAAAATTTATGACACCTATGATCGGGAAATCCTTACCCAATTGCCGCACTTCAAGCCGGTTGACTCCCCCGAAGTTGGCTTTTTGCTCTACCGCCTGACCGGGGCGCAGATGGACCCGAGGAAATTATTCCAGCTCGGCATATCGGGTCTCATGGAGCAAGCGACAGCATCTATGGAAAAAAATCCACCCTTTTATCGCGGAATCATTGGAATTCTTGAACTTTTCAAAGAGGTATGCCATCGATACGAAATGCAGGCGGTATCTTTGGCAGAGGAGGCCGATGAGATAGCAAAACCCTATCTTATGCAGATGGCCGAAAATTTAAGGATTATAACTGATGACAAACCCCATACCTTTTGGCAAGCGCTTCAGATGGCCTATCTTTATATGACAATTTCTGGAACATATGATTATGGCCGGATGGACGAATATTTAGGGGACTTCCTTGTAGATGATTTGAAAGCCGAGCGCCTAACTGAGGACTTTGCCAAGGAGCTGTTGAAAAGCCTCTGGAAATTGCTTCTCGAGCGCAACAAAATCTATAATTCGAGGATTATTCTCGGCGGTAAAGATCGAGCAAACATCGAAAATGCCGACCGATTTGCCCTACTGGCAATTGATGTTGCAAAGACAGTTAAGGAAATTGTCCCGCAATTAACACTCCGCTGTTACGACGGTATGAATGAAGAAGTATACGAAAAAGCACTCGAAGCCATTGGCGCGGGCGCCACTTATCCAATCCTTTATAACGATGACATCAATGTACCGTCTGTTGCCAAAGCGCTTCGCGTCGACGAAGCGACAGCCCAAAAATACGTGCCCTATGGTTGCGGTGAGTACGTCATTTACAACCAAAGTCTGGCTACCCCCAGCGGTACCATCAACCTGCTACAAGGCCTTAACAAAATTATCTACAGTGGCAGTGAAAATTTGCTTGTAAAAAGCAAAGATTTTGAAAGCTTTTATCAGGCCTACCTCACGAAAATGCGGCAGATTATTCGCCTGCTGGCTCGGCAGGAAAAAATCGAATACGACATCTGCGGTCGCGAAGCCCCGTTTTTATTCTACAGCGCGCTCATGGATGACTGCATGGAGCGAGGCAAACCCATCCTGGAGGGCGGCCTTCGCTATTTGAGCGGCACGCTGGAATGTTATGGAAACGTTAACACATCTGATAGTCTTAATGCCATCAAGTGGATGGTCTATGATAAAAAGTGTGTATCGGCCGAGGAACTGTCGGCGGCGTTAGCCTGCGATTTTGAGGGCTACGAAGACCTTAGGCAATCACTGATTGCCGTCCCCAAATATGGAAATGATAATGATATTGCCGATCAAATGGCAGTTCGCCTGCACGAGGACATCTGCCGCATCATTTCCGATTGCGCGAAAGAAGTCGGGCTTCATTCCTATTTGCCGGTGATCATCAACAACTCAATGAATACAACCTTCGGGAGCGGAACCGGCGCGTCCGCCGACGGCAGGCGTGCGCATACCTTTATGGCCAATGCCAACAATCCCACCGGCGGTATGGACCAAAATGGCATTACAGCAATGCTCAACTCGCTTGTAAAGCTCAAGGTCGATTGCCATGCAGGCTCTGTGCAAAATATGCGTTTTAGCAAAGAGATGTTTACAACGTTACTTCCAAAAACCAAAGGGATTTTAAAGACCTATTTCGACTGCGGCGGCTCGCAGGCAATGATCTCGGTGCTCGGGCGCGGCGATTTGGAGGCGGCGATGGAGCATCCGGAGCAATACAAAAACCTGATCGTTCGTGTCGGCGGTTTCAGCGCCCGATTTGTCGAGTTGCCAAACGATGTGCAAAAAGAATTGCTCAGCCGCACCCTTTATTGATCGGAGCGCAAATATGTCGTCCAATGGAATTGTATTTGATTTGCAACGTTGTTCCATGCATGATGGCCCGGGTGTGCGCACAACGGTATTTTTAAAGGGTTGTCCGCTCCATTGCCTTTGGTGCCACAACCCAGAGTCTCAGTCCTTTTCTCCACAGATGGCATTTTTCGCTGAAAAATGCGTCGATTGCCGCCGATGCGAAGCGGTATGCCCCGCAGGCGTCCATCATTGGAAAGAGGGAAATCATACTGTGGATTTTTCGAAATGCACCCACTGCGGCGCCTGCCTTTCCATTTGCCCCCAAGAGGCCCTGAAATGTTACGGGACGCAAATGTCGGTGCAACAAGTTTTGGAAATCGTGCGGCGAGATTTTCCCTTTTATGCACACACCGGAGGAGGTATAACGTTATCCGGCGGAGAGCCGTTTTTTCAGTTTTCCTTTTGTCTTAAATTATTGCAAAATGCAAAGGCTGAAGGAATTCACACTTGTGTCGAAACAAGCGGCTATGTTTCGGCGCAAAACCTACGAAAGGCGGCGCCTTATATTGATTATTTTCTGTTTGACTACAAAGAAAGCTCAGAAGAAAATCACCGGCGCTTTACTGGCGTCGATTTGCGAGTCATACGTAAGCGATTCATATGGCTCTATGAAAATGGCAAACCGATCCGATTGCGATGCCCTATCGTTCCAGGGTATAATAATACGAATGCCCACCTGCAAAACATCTGCAAAATGGAAAGGGACTTTCCATTGCTCGACGGGATTGAAATCCTGCCCTACCATGATTTTGGAAGAAGCAAAGCGCTGTCGCTTGGCAAAACGTATCCCGTGACGGCAGACGGAATGCAGGCATCCGATCTGCAAATTCTAAAAGAGCAGCTCTCTCGCTTTGGAGCATCCGAAAAATTGTTATCATCTTTTTAAAAATTTTCCAACGCCTTTGTTCGAAAACGCTACATAATTCAAATTGATTGTGGGAATAGTAGTTACGAACAACAAAAGGAGTTGAAAATATGTTTGACAGGATTTGTCTTTTGCTGGTCATCATCGGTTCGTTGAACTGGGGTAGTATCGGGCTATTTCAATTCGACATCGTCGCCTGGATGTTCGGCGGTATGGATTCTATTGTCAGCCGAACCATTTATACCGTCATTGCTCTGGCCGGCGTCTGGTGCATTTCGCTTTT
>CASFAP010000059.1 GCA_949292695.1 uncultured Eubacteriales bacterium
GGTTCTGACGCAAGAAGAGGCGCTGTCCCACGCTAGAGCCCTGTTGGAGGCCGAGAAAAACAACCTCAACTGCGAATCGATCCTGTTGGAACAAGAAGAGAGTAAGGTCTCGGGGGAGGTTTTGGAGGTCATCTGGCATGTCAAATGCGTCGAAAATATCGCCGCTCCGGAAAAAATTGTAATCCACACTACAAATTAGGGAAATTTTGTGTTATACTGTGAAAAGAATCGCGAATCATGCGGCTGTTCGACCCACCCGATCGGCAAAGGAATGCGAAGTACAGGGTTTTACCTGGGAAAAACCGCTACTCGCGACGCTAGGGCGCGAGTAGCTGTGGGACCTGCGCCGCACCTCGCTTAAGGAAGGGTATTTGAGCATTTGGCTCGCCAAAGGGGAGAGGCCCGGCCTTTCGCAGTGTGGCAGGGCGCTCATAAAGGCGGCCTGGTAATATGGAACCCAAAAGAATAGGGGATATTTTATGGAATGGACGGAACTCTGCGTTCGAGTGCCCTCGGCACAGACTGAGGCCGCCGCGAACATTGCCACCATGACGGTGCCATACGGATTTTATATCGAGGATTATTCTGATTTGGAGGCCGGCGCGTGGGAGGTTGCGCACATTGATTTAATAGATGAAGATCTTTTAAAGCGCGACCGAACAACATCGGTGATCCATCTGTATTTAGCAACCGATGAAAACGCCGCAGAGGCCATAGCGTTTTTAACCGAACACCTGCGTGCGGCCGGGATTGAATTTTCCTTTGACACGAGCAGGGTTCGGGATTCCGACTGGGCCGACAACTGGAAGCAATACTTTAAATGCACCGAAATCGGCCAAAGACTCGTGATCCGACCGAGCTGGGAGACCTATGAAGGCGACCCGTCCCGCAAAATACTCAGCATCGATCCCGGAGCGGCTTTTGGCACCGGAACGCATGCGACGACTTCGCTTTGCCTAGAACTACTCGAACAGTATGTAAAACCTGGTGATACGACGCTTGACATCGGCGCGGGGAGCGGGATCCTCAGCATTGCGGCGGCCCTGCTTGGCGGCGGACAGGCTACCGGTGTCGATATCGATCCGCAGGCCGTCAAGACGGCTAGGGAAAACGCGGCCCTGAATGGTCTGTCGGAACGCGTGCGATATTTTGAAGGGAACCTGGCCGACGAGGTAGAGGGAACCTATGATATTGTCTGCGCAAATATCGTGGCCGATGCAATTATCGCCCTGAGTCGGGATGTGCCGCGCTATTTAAAACCCGGCGGCTATTTTATCTGCTCCGGCATCATCGACAGCCGCGCGCCGGAGGTAGAGGCGGCGCTCGTGGAATGCGGATTGAAAATCGCCGAACACTGCTCTCGCGAATGCTGGCATGCCTACATTACTACACGGAGGGAACTATGCTCGAATTTGAAGAACAAAAATTAAAGCTCGAGGGCTATCGCCCCGAACTGCTCGATTTGAAGGATGCTTTGGGATATGACGCGCTGAAAACCGAAATCGCCGCGCTTGAGGCCGAGTCGGCCAAAGACGGCTTTTGGGACGACATTGAGCATTCGCAGAAGACACTGCAAAAAATCAGCCAAATGAAGGCCAAGGTCGAGGCCTATGATAAGCTCAATGCCAGCTTTGAAGATACGCTTGTGCTCATCGAACTGGCCAATGAAGAAGAGGATCTCTCGTTGCTCGAAGAGGTCGAGCAGAATATCGCTTCATTTGCCGAGAATCTTTCGGCGCAACGCCTGACGACCCTTCTGAATGGCGAGTATGACGCCAACAATGCAATCCTCACCTTTCACGCCGGCGCCGGCGGCACCGAAGCCCAGGACTGGAACGAAATGCTCGTGCGGATGTATATGCGCTGGGCCGAGCGGCACAACTTTAAGGTGAAAATGCTCGACTTTCTCGACGGAGAGGAGGCCGGCCTCAAAAGCGCGACACTGCTCGTTGAAGGGCTCAATGCCTATGGCTATTTAAAGAGCGAATCTGGCGTGCACCGCTTGGTTCGGGTCTCGCCCTTTGACGCCTCAGGGCGGCGGCACACCTCCTTTGCCTCGCTTGAGGTCATGCCTGAAATCAGCGATGACATCGAGATCGAAATCCGCGACGAGGACTTGAAGGTTGACACCTACCGTTCGGGTGGCGCGGGCGGCCAGCACGTCAACAAGACCGAATCCGCCATCCGCATTACGCACATTCCGACCGGCATCGTCGTGGCCTGCCAGAACGAGCGGAGCCAGCACCAAAACCGCGAGGTCGCGATGAAGATGCTCAAATCTAAGCTCGTCGAGATCAAAGAACGGGAGCACCTCGACAAAATCGAGGACATCAAGGGCGTCCAAAAGGAAATCGCCTGGGGCTCTCAAATCCGCTCTTATGTGTTCATGCCCTACACCCTGGCCAAAGATCACCGAACAGGCTATGAGTCGGGCAATATCACCGCCGTAATGGACGGCGATCTCGACGGCTTCATCAACGCCTATTTAAAGGCCGCGTCACTCGGGCAACTGAACGGGGATTAAAAAATCTCGGCCAGTGATGCCGCAAAACGATGCAAGAAATGATTTGACCGGCAAGCTTTTGCTTGCCGGTCAAAATTCTATCTGGAGGATCGAAGGGGCAAAAGGGCGCTGTTTTGTCGAGTAGGCGCGAAATACGAAAAAAATTCCATTTTATGTGTCAAAAATTCAAAAAAGTGCTTGACTTCTTTGGAAATATAAGCTATAATTTGAAATTACTTGATGATGGGTTTTTCTGCGCCTATTCTATTTTATGCAGGGAAATGCCGCTACATTCCTCCTGTGTAAAATGCATCAAAAACGGTTCTTTTTGAGAGGATTGCGTTCTCTCGGCAAACAGACGAAGGAGTGATAATGCCTATGGCGCCTACTGTTAAGGTTAAACCGGTCCAGTATGGTAAAACGACGCGTATGAGCTTTTCGAAGATCAATGAGGTCATCGATATGCCGAATCTCATCGAGGTCCAGAAGGATTCTTACCGTTGGTTTATCGAAGAAGGGCTCAAAGAGGTATTCCGGGATATGTCGTCGATTACCGACTATACGGGAAATCTCGTGCTCGATTTTATCGATTACCGCCTCGACGAAACGCCGAAATATAGCGTCACCGAATGCAAGGCTAGAGACACAACCTATGCCGCACCCCTTCGCGTGCGCGCGCGTCTGCTGAATAATGAAACTGGGGAAATCAAAGAAAGCGAAGTCTTTATGGGCGATTTCCCGCTCATGACCGAATCGGGCACCTTTGTCATCAACGGCGCCGAGCGCGCCATTGTCTCCCAGCTCGTCCGTTCCCCGGGCGTATATTACGGCGTCAAGCTCGACGAAAAAACCGGCAAAAAGCTCTTTTCGTCGACCGTTATCCCTAACCGTGGCGCCTGGCTGGAATATGAGACCGACATGAACGACATCCTTTATGTCCGGATTGATAAAAACCGCAAATTGCCGCTGAGCACCTTCGTCCGATCGCTCGGTATTTCAACCAACGAGCAGATTCGCGCGTTGCTCGGCGAAGATGAGCGTATGTCTTACACCTTAGAGAAGGACACCTCGACGAACACCGACGACGCCTTGATCGAAGTCTATAAAAAGCTTCGTCCGGGCGAGCCGGCGACGGTCGAAGGCGCTCAGAATCACCTTTCGCAACTGTTCTTTGACGCGCACCGCTATGACCTTTCGCGCGTCGGCCGTTATAAATACAACAAAAAGCTCTCGCTTGCGCCGCGTATCACCGGCAAAGTGCTTTCGCGCCCCGTTGCCGATCCGCTCACAGGGGAGCTCATCGCCGAGGCCGGCGAGACCTTAAGCCGCGAGCGCGCCTATGAACTGCAACGCCGCGGCGTCAGTGAAGTTTACCTTGACGTCCTCGAAAATGAAGGCAACCGCGTCGAGGTGAAGGTCCTCTCCAACGGCATGGTCGACATCAAAGACTTTATCTCTTTTGATTTGTCTGAGCTTGGCATCAACGAGAAGGTCTCTTTTGCCGTCCTCAAAGAGATCCTTGAAAATAACGAGGGTGAAGAGGCCATCCGCGAGTCGATTGCCGCGAACCTCGACAACCTCATCCCGAAGCACATCACCGTCGCCGATATCTTCGCTTCGGTCAACTATTTTATGGGCCTGCCGCATGACA
>CASFAP010000060.1 GCA_949292695.1 uncultured Eubacteriales bacterium
TTACCCTTGCGGATCTCACAGATTACGAGACCTATAAGCTCAGAAAGGCCGCGCATGCCGCCGTCGCCAATTACATGACCGTTGAAGGCACACCCAATGACCCGAATGCCGACGATTATGAGGATCCCGGTGTGATAGACACCTATCATTACACTCTACTGAACCCCTGTAGCGACCCGGATACCATTGCCGTATCTGGATTTACCGATGAGACCATCGTAAATGGAAAATCCCCCGACAACGTCGCGGCCTCTTATACCGTTTCTGATTCCTCGGCAGGCGACTGGGCAAAGCTGACGGTCGACCTCCAGATGCCGGATGACACTTCCAGCAGTGAAGCCCTCGTCTTCTGGATGGATACGCGCCAAATCGGAGACAATTATCCGGTCAGTGAAATCGCCTTTTTGGACTCTGCAAATGCGGAAAACATGTATCGGGTCCGCTATCAGGGCGACAAGAAGAGCCTGCGCCTATTTTCTACCGCCGATCAGTCGATGCGCGTTGCGGTAGCCAGCGATATCAACGGCGCCTATGTACCGGCAGGCTTTGCCGGTTGGGTCATTGTCTCGCTCGACGAAGGAGTCGATTATTCCCAGTTCGACCAGGTTCGAATTACCCGAAGCGGTTACCCCAGCAAGGATAATACAGAAAATCGCGCCATCACCTTTGACAATTTCGGGCTGATCGACAATATCACGGGATTTTTGCGCCACAACCTTTATGAGGACGGCGTTATGACGCCGGTTTCAGGTTATACAACGCCGAAAGTATCGGTCGGCGCCGATATGGCCTCAGCGACCGTCGCCTTTTCAGCCGTGCCGTCGGCGACAAAATATGCCGTCAATCTGTACGCTGTCGACGAGACCAATCATTATAATTTTGTCAGCTCGACTGAGACCGATTCGACCAATGCGGCCCTGACTGATTTGACCCCGGGCGACACCTATGCCGTCCAAGTCATGGCCTATCAGCAGAATATGCTTTTAAAAGTCAGTAAAGTGCGAGTCTTTGCCGCTTCCGAAACCCTAAGCGCATCCGGGTTTACCATGCTGAATGCCTGCGATGATCCGGATACGCTCGGCACCTATAAAATCTCCAATGAAACGATTGCAAACGGCTTCTCGCCCGATAACGTCGCGGCCGCATATACCGTTACCGGCAACTGGGTCAAATTCACCGTCGATCTTCAGATGCCGGCCGACACCTCCGGCCAGCAAGCGCTTGCTTTTTGGCTCGATCTCAGAGACATTGAAGACCGATTCCCAATCAATGATATTACCTTCCTAAACTCGGCCGACGAGAGCCTCAGCCATTCAATCCGGAAAGAGGCCGACAAAAAGGTCATCCAATTGCTCTCCACCGCCGATGGTTCGATTCAGAGTGTAACGGCCAATGATGTAAACGGCTCTTTCCTACCGGCGGGATTTGTCGGCTGGGTCATTGTTTCGCTCGACAAAGAGATTGATTATTCGGCCTATGATCAGGTGCAGATCTGCCGGGCTGGCCATGTTCCGGCGACCAACACAATAGACCGGACGATCGTTATTGATAATATCGGATTTATAAGCAATATAACGCAATTTTTGAATCATTCGCTTTATGAAGACGGCGTCATGACACCGGTCCAGGGTTTTGCGACGCCGGCGGTCACGGTCGCCCCCGACTCTTTTGGCGCAACAGTTTCCTTCCCGGCGGTAGAATCGGCGACCGAATATATCGCCAATCTCTACACGGTGGAAGAAGACGGCACCTATCTGTTTGAAAGTGCAACCGAAGCGAACGAGGCAGAAATTTTGGTTGCCGGCCTAACACCTGAAGCAAGATATGCCGTCCAGATTTTAGCCTATCAGGATGAAACATTACTTCAGGTCAGCAATGTGCGAGTTTTCAGAGCGACCGATCAAAAGAACGCGCAGGTATTAAATGCCGCCTCAGATCTGTCTAAACTTACTTCTAGCTTTACAGATACCGCCCTAGTACAGGATAAAACACCCGACGGCACGGGCCTTTCCATGAAGACCAAGAAAAACGGAGCCGTTATTTTCCAAACCGGAGAAATCGATCTAAGCAAGTATGAGGCCATCGGTTTCTGGGTCGGAACCGAGATGGATACTTGGTATGAAGCTGATCCAACCGTCTGCTTTACAAACGCCCAAGACGATGCCTCCAATGTCATCACTGAAATCATCAAAGGAACCAATACCGGCATCTATCTAGTTTCGACCCGCGACGGCAGTGTAACGCAGGCTGTCTCCAGAGAAGCAAAATACTTTGACGTCCCGGTCAATTTTAAGGGTTACGTTATCATTCCGCTGGCCGACACCGCAACAGGTACGACCTCTAAAATTAAAATCACCATGTCGCAATGGTGGGGTTGCCGGGAAACGGAAAACCTCAACCAACCGCTCTATCTCGATAATTTGATGGCGATCCGGAGCGTTAGCGAGTTTATTTCGGATTCCGCCTGGGCCATCGCCCCCATGACTGCGGAGAGCGATAGCTTTGCGCCACAGGTTCGGGTTACCGATTCCACTACCGCTGAACTTAGTTGGAATCCGGTCGATGGCGCCGATGGATATCAAGTCAACCTCTATGCGAAAAACGGTGATCTGCTTGATTATCAAAGTTCATTCAACACGGCAGAAACATCCTTACAATTAACCGGCCTTACCCAAGCACAGGATCTTGTCGTCCAGGTATTGGTAAAAGCAGGAAGCGATTTGCTTGCCAACAGCCGGACCGCTCTTGTTTCAACCGATCCGGAGACTCTGGCCGCGCCGGTAAATGCATTGATCGATGCCCTTGGCGCTATTACACCCCAAAGTGGCGCGCAACTCGAAGCGATCCTTTCCGAAATGGAAAAATTGCCGGATTACGCAAAAGCACTGGTGAATGAAACGGCTTTCACTGCCGCGCAACAAGCCTTTGCGGCTTTCAAGCCCGCAATGCTCGGCGCGACGATCCGCACAGACGACTCGGGGGATATTCGTTTCAGCGTGCAGACACCCGAAGCCGTACCGAGCGGTTATGAAGTCGCTTCCTATGGCGTTTTAATGCTTCCGAATCAATTCTTGGATCCCGATTCGGCCAGCTATAACCCCGAGGCCATTCTTGAGCTTGGGAATGCGCTCTGCTCAAATGCCAGCACGACATCAGCCGCGCCGGGAAGTCTTTTATATGCGACGCTACTGAATTCATCCGATCACGCCGGTGTGCGCATTGCGGCTCGGGCGTATGTCGAATATGTCAACACCGAAACACAAGAGAAAGCCATTGTTTACAGCGATACCATTGTCCGTTCGGTCTATTCCATCGCCCGCACGATTGCCAAGGCGCTGATCGAACGAAAAGATGCGATCCCCTCAGAATCGGCCGTCGTTTGGACCGATGCTATAAATGAGGCTGTAACGAAAGAGCAAATCGATCTTCCCTCTTCGGATCCGGCTTTTCTCGCCGGGGCCGATGTGACGGCCTTTGTCAAACAAAACGCCAAAGCAATCTCCTGGATTGTTGCAAATCCATAACAATCGCAAGCCCCCACCGAGAATATCGGCGGGGGCTTTTGCTTCAAGAATATAAAGGGCGACGCAATCGGTGCGCGGCCCCGCGAAGCGATGCTTCGCGGGCAAAACGCCTTCCGAGCGAAGAGCATTCACCGGGCTGGCCGCGGCGTTTTGCAGGCGCCTGCGGCGCCAGGCCGCGCGACTCACAGCACCGCAAAAACACGAACCTGTTTGCTTTTAAGCGCGATCTCAGTTTGTTTCGCACCCGCAGAGAGTGTCTCACCGGTCTGCAAATCGTATAAAGCGCAGCCTTCCTGCGCCTGCAAAATAGCCGACTGCGGATTGTTTTCCCGGTTGTAGAAGATCAGGATATGCGACTGCCCCGTCTGCAACTGTTTCATCCGCAAAGAAGTCGACGGATTGCATAGGGTGAAGGTTTGCTCAAATGCGGGAAGTAGATCCTTAAAAAATGCGCGGTATTCCGGCACTTCTCCGTCTTTTGCAAAATAGAATTGGAAAAACTGCGTCCCGATCAATACTGCTCTGCCTTTGCCGCATGCGTGGGAGACCGCAACCGCGTTACCCATCTCATCTTTCGCTAGCACTTGGACATTATCCGGCGATTCCCAAATGCATTTTAAAAACCAGGCCGGCAACAGGCCCGCATCCGTTTGGAAGGAGAAGGGCTCGGTCGATACCGTCCAATCGTCCACCGGCGCTGAAAACAAGCGGCCAACCAGTTCCCTCGTTTTGTCTGAGACGCGATTGCCGCAATGATCTTTGACCGCAAACAGACCGTCGGCAATTAAGGTGCCGCCGGCTTCGACAAAGCGGACCATCCGCTCTACTTCATTTTCCTCCATACTGTAGCAGTGCGGCACCAGCAAAATCTTGGCATCAGAAGGTAGCGTACCGTCAAAATCCTCTGCAGATACAAATCCGGCGTCCAGCCCGCAGTCCTGCGCCAACAGATATGCCCCGCATTTTGCGTCATTGATCATTTCGGCGTTGCGGGGGTTTTGCAAATCGCTGTCCCGCTGGCGGCGGGTCGGCCGCTCGGCGCTCGAAAGGGTTGCGCTCGGATAGCTGTGATAAATATAGAGATCAAAGGGCTTTGGGACCGCCCGCTCAAAGAGATTCCGATGCTCTAAAAGCAGGGTTGCGACTTCGGCCGAAGCGCGCGAACGCTCCGATGGATTCCCCAGTTGGTTCATCAAGCCCCATTCCAAGCCCTCAAAACCGCCCGGCCGCGATTCAAACAGCCAATAAATCATGCCGCGGCAACCGGTTCCGATCGCCTCCCAGAGCCAGTGGCGAATATCGTCGCCCGTCGGCGACATCGGCCGATGCCCGGAATAAAAATTGGTGCCGGATTGGAGCTCTGTCAAATAGAAACGGCCATTCGGATCGGTTGTGGCCGAGCGGACAAGGTCGCAAATCATCGAGACCGATTGGTCGATCCGCCGCAGAGAGAACCGGGCTGAATGCCAAGACGGATGGCAGGAAGCGGCGAGAAAATCCACAACCCTGCCGATGTGATACAAATCCCGCCCTCCGTTGGCCGGGCCATGCTCAATCAGGCCGGCGACGTTGACGGAGGTTGGATGATCCGGATCTGCATTTTTGACAGCTTTTTGAAGGCCGGACAAGATTTGAATCAAGCAATGCTCTTCAAAATTCGCCCAGTCGATCCGCGCCGGATAGGCCCAACCGTCTGTTGTAACGCCTGGGAGCGCCATGCCGCCATCCGGTAGCACCGTTCCGACGGCGTCAAAAGAAACCGTTTCCGATACGCCCATAATAGAGCGGTAGCGCGCCTCAAGTAACGATTCATCGCCATGCAGGCCTTCCTTCAACCAACAACGAAAGCGAAGCAACATTTCTGCATTCAGCGGCACATGGTATTCAGGTTCATTCCAAAGGATCCAACTGTGTAGCACCGGGGAATTCCGATAGCGCTCGACAATTTTCTTCACACAGGCCTCCCGCCGCGCCTGGCAATAGCCAAAGGCATCGGGTTTTGGGCATTCGACCTTGGCAAGGTAGGGCGGATTGGCGGCGCCCATAAGTGTCGGCGTTACGAACAAACCGTGCTCTTCGCAAACTCTGAAGATTCGATCGGTAACCGAAAAATCGTAGCGGTTTTCTTCGGGTTCCATCCAATCCCAGGGAAAAAACAGCCTTGCAATCGAAAGCCCATTGCGAAGCATACTCTGCACACTCCGGTGCAGTTCGGCATCACTCGTCTGCGGCGTGACCCACAGCATACTGCCAATGATAGGCTCAAAAGTTTCCATCGTTTGCCCTCCTCTTGCTTTCCTACACTATAGCAAGCAAAACAGGGACTGTCAATGTTAATTTGCATACATTATGCTATATTTTCTTAAGAATGCTAATCAATACATCAAAAATTTCGCATAAATGGGAGCAAAAAGCACTGCTCATATACGTTTTGGGGCAATGATCCGTTTACTAAATACATAATTTAAAGTAATCACGATGATTTGCATGATGCATTTTGAAACAAGTGCATGCAATGACAATATAGCCACCATACAGTGGACACCAAATATTTCCAGAAACATTGTAAAGATGCGTGCAACAATAAACCGAACGAACTCTGAGAGCCGTTCTTTCTTTGAATTACATTTTGAACGAAACACAAATCGCGTGTTTGTAACATAAGCAAATAATAGAGCGATTACAACGGAGATAATATTGCTGATATCCAGATTCCAAAAAAAGACTTCTGTGAACAAATAAAAACAGGCCAGATTTACCAGAACAGTCAAACCGCCAAAAAGCAAATATCTAACGATCTCTTTGCTGAAAAAGCGTTGCACTAACTTTATCATAATATGATCACTTTAAAAAAATTCCGATATCCATTACATTTATTACATTTACTATCAGCATAGGGAATAGGACACAGGCATAAACCAGTTTCTCTTTCCAATGCATCTTTTCTGACAAGAATTGTAAGCCTTTTTGAATCAAAGGGATGATGGCCCACGAGAAGTAAATGCTGAACAATGGGCTTGCATGAACGCTCCATTGGAAAACCACAAAAAGAACTAAACCGCATATAAGCCAAATGGCGCATATCCGCACGAAATGTTCCTTTCGGTTCACAACAATTCCGACCAAAGCCAGTGCAAGCGCCAGAATCCCGATAAGCGACGCACTGCTCAAAATATCTGTCCAAAGATATCTCGAATCAACCGTTGAAGTCAGGCCCACAAGAGAACCCTGGATCATTTTTGTAAAGGAAAACAGGCATTCTTTCACCGAAAGATTTTTAAGCCCAAAGTCTTGAGCCATGGAGGATACTTCATTGAATAGCGTTGTTGGGTTCAACAAACGAATTCGACCGGAACAAATCAGGAAACAAACACCCGTCACCGCAATACCAACAAACCTTTTAATTTTGGATAAGATTGGTTCACGAATAAACAGCTCATCCGCGACCAAAAAGATACTCGTCGGCATCGTTCCGGTTGCAAGCATTAAATCCCACTTTGCGCCCTTGCTATCTTTGCATAATTTATACACATATAAAACCAAGAGGAACGTACACAACTGATATTTTTCAAAAAATACCGTAAAAAGTAGCGTAGGCATTGAAACAAGGTAAAACAATGTGACATAACGGCTCTTTGATAATCTTCCAATCATGAATCCAATCAGCAGAAGAAACTGGATATTGATTATTTGCACAATAGAAACACATAAAACATCCAACAACTGATTGGGTACAAACAATCGCAAAACAGACCGGACGGTCGCCCAAATCGGAAATGTCAAAACACTCATCACTGGATGGCGGATATCATAGTAAGAGAGTTGCGGAAAAATGTTTTGATAGCACCAACCGGAATCGATTGAATATACGATATCAAACTGCATATACCACTGCGAATTGGAGAGATATAAGATAGGAATGAAAGCAGACGAAGCAATTGTCACAATAAGATATATTCTCCGGTCAACAAGATCCATTCCCTGCCAAAACTCGGTCAAAAACGCAGATGCCTTTCTCCAGATCCAGACTAGCAAATAAAAAAGTGCAGGAGCCGAAAGTAACCACCAGCGCAGTCTGAAAAAACGAAATGGTAGCGGAGGAAACATTAAATCTGAATTCGGAATGCCTTTTATTTGATGCATTGCAACAACTATGACAATCGATACAATCATCAAAATGATTGTTACCGTAGGGTGGTTTTTTATATATGCCCAGTTCTGATTATGTGTCTTAAAAATGAAATAAAGCCAAATCAAGAATGACAATATGACCGTCAAAATCGTAAACCATTTCTGATAGGAAAGGAGCTGAAAAAAAGAAAGTAGTAAGAAGGAACACGAAAGGAAAAACCAAATCGTCCATTTTAATAAATTTCGGCCATTTGCAGTTATATGCATCTTAATACTCCTATCATGATAAATTTGAATCCGTGTTGGCTACGCTCCAAAGCGAAATTTTATTTCCTGACACCAAAAATGCCTCACGCGCAAGCCTTGCCAAAGGGGCATCCGAATTAGAATCTGAATAGAATTTGTGGATGATCGCATCAGGATACTGCGCTTGGAATCTTCGGACCTTTTCTTTTCCTTTGCAATTGCATCCTCGCAATTGACCAGTATAGATATCAACATCGGTAGCGATCAGTCCGATTCCGAGTTTTTTGCAAATCGGTTCCAACAAAAATTTTGGAGAAGCTGAAACCACCACATCGGTCGCTTCTTTCTGGTTCAAATACCATTGCTTTATTTTGTGATCATTGCATACCCAAAAATCGGATACAAGTTCCTGCAGATGATCCAGATTTTTTAAAAATGAAAAAAAACGGCTCTTAAAAGCGTTCGTATCTATCCTTTTTAAGGTGTATAATGATAAATCATAGGCTTGCGTAAAGGCGCGTGTTATCAATTTAGGCCTCTTTCGTAGGCAATACAAATAAAAATCTATCGTACTGTCCCCCGCATAGATCGTTTTGTCAAAATCATATACATTCATCGAGCATCACTTACAAATAAAGGATCAAAAACATTACAACCAAATATAATGCACATAATACGAGAAGCATTTTATCGTGAATCAATACCTCTACCGGGTCTCCGTCCGAATCACCCTCGACGTTCATACTGTATTTCATCGTAATGAGTAGAACGATAGGGACTGTATAAATCAGGTATTTGTTGTTGTATAAAGCGATTGTGCTTTCATCCATACTCCAAAGTGCATAGAACACATTCGTAAGTGCCAGGCACATATACATATTTTTATCTAAAAAATTGACGGGGTAAGATTGTAATACCTTGCGGGTCTTATGGCTATCCGGTCTTTTTGATTCATTGCGTCGTTTTCCCAACGCAAAGTAAAATGCTAGTGCAATCACCGTTAAATAAAGCCAGTTAGAAATGACAATCTCAGTAATGACCGCACCATATATAATTCGAATCAAAAAGCCGGCTACAAGGATTGAAATATCAACAATCGGAACATTTTTAAGCCCGAAACTATAAAGCAGGTTCAAAACAAAATATACCAAAAGCAAGATGCTAGAAGAAGTCTTCAACACACATAAATTACATGCTAGGGCAAGAAC
Organism: uncultured Eubacteriales bacterium; assembly: GCA_949292695.1. Taxonomy (GTDB): domain Bacteria; phylum Bacillota; class Clostridia; order Oscillospirales; family Acutalibacteraceae; genus CANQSG01. The sequence goes on from CASFAP010000060.1 coordinate 9,110, forward strand.
GAACAATGCAACTGCCAAAATTCTTGCGTTTCGTACCGTAATTTCACCCGAAGCGATGGGCCGCTTGCACTTTGTAGGGTGAATTTTATCTCGTTCTCTGTCCTGAATATCGTTCACAATATAAACAATAGATGAAATGAATGAAAAAGCAAAAAATCCAATCAATCCGGAAAGGAACTTGTCCAAGATAAAAAGTTGACCACTACAGGCCAGCGGCGCAAAAATAAGGAGATTTTTAATATAATGATGGATCCGCATTAATTTTAAATAGTTTTTAATCATTTAATTTTCACCAAAAGCGTTTCCTTTCATCTGAAATATACGCCATAAATTCACTGACATAGTATATCAGCAAAAGGAGAAAATTTCAAGTTTTATTTTGGATTCATTCGATTTATCGAGCCCAGTCAAACGCCCCTATTTTTATCGTTGCCAATTTTTTAAATTCAATTTCACATTTTCGTCAGAAAGAAAATGCAAAAAACATAAATTTTGTGATTTGGGGTAATATCGCTGTCCAAACCGTCATACATATGCATTGAGAGTTTACGGAAAAGAGGACGGATGGTATGACAAATTCGAGCATCTATACAGATATTGCAACGCGTACGGGCGGAGACATCTATCTCGGTATCGTCGGACCGGTTCGCACCGGTAAATCCACCTTTATCAAACGGTTTATGGATATGCTGGTCATTCCAAACATCAGCGAGGAATTTGAGAAAGAGCGCGCCAATGACGAGTTGCCGCAATCATCTTCGGGCCGCACCATCATGACGACCGAGCCGAAATTCATACCGGAAAATGCGGTGCAGGTGGATCTCGACGGCACCTCGACCTTCAACGTCCGTTTAATCGACTGCGTCGGCTATATCGTCCCCAGCGCTCTCGGTTATTTAGAGGAAGATCAGCCGCGAATGGTTATGACGCCCTGGTACGACGAACCGATTCCCTTTAATATGGCGGCCGAAATCGGCACGCAGAAGGTTATCAATGAGCATTCCACCATTGGCCTTGTCATCACGACCGACGGCAGTATCAGCGATATTCCGCGCGAAGAATACGCCGAAGCCGAAGAGCGTGTGATCGAAGAGCTGAAAGGGATCGATAAGCCTTTTGTCGTTTTGCTCAACTGCATGTATCCGGATACGGAACAGGCCAAGAACTTGGCCGACGAACTGAGCGAACGGTACGGTGTCCCGGTCATTCCTGTCAGTTGCCTTGAACTTCAAGAGGAAAATATCAAGGCGATATTGGCGAAAATCCTCTATGAATTCCCCATTAAAGAAATTGCAGTTGGCCTGCCAATGTGGATTAATACCTTACCTACCGACCATTGGCTCCGTGCCAGCCTCACCGATATCGTCCGCAAATCCGCTGAAAATCTGCATCACATCCGGGATATCAAGTTGCTAGTAGAGGCTTTACGTGAATGCGAGCACATTGAACAGGTGGACGTTGCTTCGATCGATCTCGGTGTCGGCACCGTCAAAATTAGGGCTGAGGTCAACAAAGCGCTCTTCTATCAGATCCTATCGGAGGCAACAGGGCTTACCGTCGCCAATGATCAGGAGCTCATGGACAATATGCTGGAACTCGCGCAAATTAAAAAGCAGTATATGCGGGTCAAAGACGCGCTAGACGAAGTCGAAGCGACAGGCTATGGCATCGTGATGCCCTCGATTGAGGAGCTCACCCTCGAAGAACCTGAGATCATGCGGCAGGGTGGCCGGTATGGTGTCCGCCTGCGCGCCTCCGCGCCTTCGATCCATTTGATGAAGGCCAATATTACAACGGAAGTCAGCCCCATCGTCGGAAGCGAAAAGCAGAGCGAAGACCTTGTGATGTACCTGCTCAAAGAGTTCGAGGAAGATCCGGTCAAAATCTGGGATTCCAACATATTTGGCAAATCCCTCCATGAGCTGGTCAATGAGGGCCTGCATACCAAGCTAGCGCGAATGCCATCCGATGCGAGGATGCGGTTGCAAGAAACCATCGAACGCGTCATCAACGAGGGCTGTAGCGGCTTAATTTGCATCATCCTGTAATAAAAGAAAGCGGTCGAACAAAGTTCGGCCGCTGGTTTTTTAAAACGGTTTGACTTCCTTCAAAAATTATGTTATCCTCATGCTTAATTGGCTCTCCGCAATAAGCCGATATACGTGCTCTATTTAGATTATCAAGTTTAATCTGGACGGCTTGTTTATAATAAACATTGATGCCGTATTAAATCGGAATTCTATCTATATGAAAATAAAACAATACCGCACGTTTACGTGCGGTGTTGCGTCTTTAAACTGATCAATAGTTTTCTTCCTTAATTTCAAAAAAGGAGCGCGGATGCTTGCAGGCGGGGCAGATCATGGGCGCCTTTTCGGCGGCATGAACATAACCGCAGTTGAGGCATTTCCAGAGCACAATATGGTCGCGTTCAAAGACAATGCCCCGTTCTAGGTTTTGAAGCAGTTTTGCATAGCGCTCTTCATGCTCTTTTTCAACTTTGCCGATATTGGTAAACATCGCCGCGATTTCAGGATAACCCTCCTGCTTTGCAATTTCGGCGAATTCACTGTACATATGCTCCCATTCATAATGCTCGCCGGCAATGCCGTCCTGCAGGTTTTCCTTGACGCCGGGGATGGCGTTGTCATGCAAGAGTTTATACCAGAGCTTTGCATGTTGTTTTTCATTATTGGCGGTCTCTGCAAAGATATTGCCGATTTGCTCATAGCCTTCTTGCCGTGCGGCTTTGGCATAAAAATCGTACTTATTGCGGGCTTGTGATTCGCCGGCAAAGGCCGTCAGCAGATTTGCATAAGTCCTGGTTTTTGAAAATTCCATATTTGGTTCCTCCTTTGTTTTTCTTAGTATAATTCAGGAAGACCAAATTATTCCTTATTTCTTGATGTAGCAGTTGCAGACCTTTTTACAATTCTCGTTTGTTTATAACAATACTTAAAAGTCCGCAAGACCGAATTACAACGAAAAGATCATACGCAAAGCGATCATCCCAATCACGGCCGGCAAGCCTCCGGCGGCCGAAGCGCCAACCGTCCATGGGTTGACGGGGATATAGACACCGGTCAGTGGCCGCGTCAAATCGACAACCGCCAATGCTACGAGCCCAATTAAGGCCAAAAGGCCAAGGTGTTTCATGGGCTTTCCGGTTTTCAGCGCCAGCAAAAATAAAACAATGCCATAAAGAATGCAGGCGCATATCAGTACGATTTGTATTGTGTTCATTGATTCACCGCCAATCGAATGGAATACCCTCATAGCATATTATGAAATCGGCGGAATAAATATGTAGGGAATGGCTCGTCCGGTCTATCCCTTTTATCGATCCAAATAATCTTGACGCATCTCGTAAGAACAGTGCGCAATACATCAATACGGCCGGCTCAAAGGACTCACATAAATAAGAAATCCCGGCGTAAAAAATCGCCGGGATTTTTTGCATTAACCTAACAGCTGGACGAGAACGGCCTTTTGGGCATGAAGGCGGTTTTCGGCCTCGTCGAAGATTTCTTCGGCGTGCGCTTCGAACACCTTGGCCGTAATTTCCTCTTCGCGATGCGCCGGGAGGCAATGGAGCACCATAGCATCCGGGTGCGCGACGGCCATACAGGCATCGTTGACCTGATAGCCTGCGAAGATGGCACGGCGAGCCGCGGCTTCGTCCTCCTGGCCCATAGAGGCCCAGACATCGGTATAAACAACATCGGCATCCTCAGCGGCTTGCGCGACCGATTCCGTGCAGAGAAAATTGCCATTTTCGCTTGCCCAGCGCATGATTTCCCCATCGGGCTCATAACCTTTGGGGCAAGCGACCGCGACCTTCATTCCCATTTTAATTCCGCCGACGATCAAGGAGTTGGCCATATTGTTGCCGTCGCCGACAAAACAGAGCTTGAGACCGGAAAGCGCCTTTTTGCGCTCCCGAATGGTCAAAAGATCAGCCAGCACCTGGCAGGGGTGGGCATAATCGGTCAGCCCATTGATGATCGGAATGGAACCGTACTCCGCCAGCGCTTCGACCTCAGCCTGCGCAAAGGTACGGATCATAATGCCGTCCAGGTAGCGGGAGAGCACGCGGGCCGTATCCATAACCGGTTCGCCTCGGCCGATTTGCAGGTCGTTTGCGCTCAAAAATAGCGCAGAACCACCCAGCTGATACATGCCGGCCTCGAAAGAAACACGCGTACGGGTGGATGCCTTTTGGAAAATCATCCCCAACGTCTTACCGCGCAGATACTGCTTATCGATGCCGTGGGCCTTCTCATATTTGAGTTGATCGGCCAAATTGAGAATCGAGGTGATCTCCTCTGCAGTTAAATCGGATAGTTTTAGCAAATGCTTCATTTTGCCAGTTCCTCCTTTAATACTGTGATCGCTTGTTTTAAGAGTGCGTCGGGAATATTGAGCGCGGGTAATAGGCGAATCTTTTGCTTCGCCGTCAAACAAAGGACACCGCGCGCCTGGCAACCCGCAATGATCTCAGCCGCCGGTCGCTCCGGCTCAATGCCCAGCATCAGGCCGAGGCCGCTGACCGAACGGACGCCCTTCGCACAGGAAAGTTCCGATAAGATAAATTCTGATTTTTCCCGGACTTGCCCCAAAAGCGTCTCATCCAGGCGCTCCAAAATGCTGAGCGCCCCCGCCGCCGCCACGGGATTGCCGCCAAAGGTCGAGCCGTGATCGCCGGCGCACAAAACATCGGCCGTCTTTTCGCCAAACAAGGTTGCCCCCAGCGGCAGGCCGCCCGCCAAACCCTTCGCGGTTGAAAGAATATCGGGCTGGATTCCGAACTGCTCATAAGCATAGAGCGTCCCGGTCCGGCCATTGCCGGTTTGAACTTCGTCGACCAGCAATAGGATATCATGCGCGCGGCAATAGTCATAAATCGCCGTTACAAAGGCTTTTGGTAGCACATAGAGGCCGCCCTCCCCCTGCACGAGCTCGATGAAGATTGCGCCGACGTCGGGTTTTGCCATGCGCGCAAGGGTCGCGTCAGTATCATCCGCGTCGACATAATCAAATCCCGCCGGAAAGGGGCCAAAATGCTGATGGAACCCCTCCTGCCCTGTCGCGGCCAATGTTGCGATCGTGCGGCCGTGAAAGCTGTTTTTCAATGTTAGAATCGTCTGCCGGACGCCGGGATAGCGGTCGTGCATGTATTTCCTCGCCGCTTTGATGGCGCACTCGTTGGCCTCTGCGCCCGAATTCGAGAAAAAGACCTTGCGAAACCCTGTTCGCTGGCAGAGCGCTTCGGCCAAACGGGCGCAGGGCGCAGTGTAGTAAAGATTGGAAGTGTGTTGCAGGGTTGAGAGTTGCTTTGTAACCGCTTCGATCCAAATGGGATCGCAATAGCCAAAGGTATTGACCGCGATGCCCGCGCCAAGGTCGATGTAGGTTTTGCCGGATTCGTCTTCGGCGAGAGATCCCTGCCCTTTTGAAAGGACCAAATCGAATCGCTTATAAGTTCCGGCAATATATTGCCGGTCCAAGGTTTCGATTTCTTTTTTTTGATCCATAATTGCCCTTCTTTCCGGATTGAAAAGATGATAGGTCGGGTTGGCGGCGGCCCGCCGGTTTCACCGGCGGGCGCCTGCGGCAAATCCAGGGACGCAAACGGCGCCCCAGAAAGCTATGCTCTTAAGGTACTACCGCAGGCGCGGCGCTTTCGGCGCCAGGCCGCCGCCATGAAAAGCCCATTTATACAAACATTGTGCCGATGCCTTCATCGGTTAACATTTCAATTAGAATTGCATGCGGAATGCGCCCATCGAGAATAAAGACCTTTTGCACACCCCGCCGGATGGCCTCGATGCAACACTCCACTTTCGGGATCATGCCGCCTGAAATAACACCGTCTCGCATAAGCCCCGGCGCCTCGCTGACCGAAACCTTCGGGATCAGGGTCGACGGGTCATCCTTATCGCGCATCAAGCCGCAGATATCTGTCATGGAGATGAGGCTCTCTGCGCCCAAAACGCCCGCGATACGCGCCGCCGCTGTATCAGCATTGATGTTATAGCTGTTGCCTTCTTCATCGAAGCCGATGGTCGAAACAACCGGAATGTAACCCTGCTCCAACACATCGAGAATAGGCTTTGGATTGACATCGGTGATCTCGCCGACAAATCCAAGGCGCGCGTCAATCGGTTTGACCTTCAGCATTCCGCCGTCAAGGCCGCTTAGCCCGATGGCAGTACCGCCGATCTGTTGCAGTAGGCTGACAAGGCTTTTATTGATCTTGCCGGCCAATACCATTTGCACGATCTCAGCCGTCTCAGCATCGGTCACTCTGAGCCCGTCGATAAATTCGCTTTTCTTGCCAATGCGGGCCAGCATCTCCGAAATTTCCGGCCCGCCGCCGTGCACCAGCACAACGCGAATGCCGATTAAAGACAACAAAACAATATCGCCCATCACGGCCTGCTTCAGCTCGTCGTTTATCATAGCGTTGCCGCCGTATTTGACGACAATAATCTTGCCAGTATATTTTTGAATGTACGGAAGGGCATGGATTAAGACCTGCGCCCTTTGCGCATTGCTCAGTTCCATCTCAAATCTCCTTTAGGTGCGGTAATCGCTGTTGATTTTTACATAATCATAGGTCAGATCTCAGCCATAGGCCGTCGCCGATGCATCGCCATCCCCCAATGTCACGAAAATCTCGATCTCAGGCTCGCTCAAAATTTGAAGGGCCGTTTCCTCACTGAATGCAACGCCTGCGCCACAGCGGCAAACTTCTATCTTTCCAGCCGCTGAAGCCAACGTCACACCGATTTTTGCGACATCGGTCTTGGCGCCGCTGTATCCGATTGCGCACAGCACCCTGCCCCAGTTGGCATCCCGGCCAAACATAGCAGATTTGACTAGCGAGGAGCAGATGACCGATTTTGCAATCGTACGCGCCGAAGATTTATCGGCCGCGCCCGACACATGGCATAAAAGCAGTTTTGTCGCCCCCTCGCCGTCGCCGGCGATTTTGCGGCAGAGCTGTTCTGTGACGGTAAAAAGTGCCTGTTTAAAGGTATCAAAATCCGCGCCGGGTTCGGTTATCATGGGGTTGCCGGCCAAGCCGTTACTTAAAACCGAAACCATGTCGTTGGTCGAGGTGTCGCCGTCGATACTGATCATATTGAACGTATCGGGCACAACCTCGCTTAAAGCCCGCTGTAAAAGCGCAGGGGATATTGCGACATCGCTCGTCAAAAAGACTAGCATGGTCGCCATATTGGGGTGGATCATACCCGAACCTTTTGCCATGCCGCCGAGCGCACAATCGACGCCGCCAATCTGAAATTTAACGGCCACCTGCTTCTCGCAGGTATCGGTCGTCAAAATTGCCGTGGCCGCATCAGAGGCGTTTTCAGGCCCCAGGCTTTCGGCCAGCATCGGCATGCCTGCCTTAATGGGCGTCAAGTCCATAGGTTGGCCGATTACGCCGGTCGAGGCGACGATAACATCGTTTGCAGGGACGCCAAAGGTCGCTTCGACCAAATCGCACATACCTTCGGCAATCTCAACGCCATTGGCATTGCAGGTATTGGCGTTGCCCGAATTGCAGATGATCGCGCTGGCGTAACCGTCCGCTACATGCTTCTTTGTGACGAGCAGGGGCGCGCCCTTGACAAGGTTTTGCGTATAGACGCAGGCCGCCGCCGCTCGCCTTTCGCTTTTGACAAAAGCAAGGTCGTATTTAGATTTGTTTTTGCGGATGCCGCAGTGGACTCCAGCGGCCGAAAATCCCTTTGCGGCGCAAACGCCGCCCGCTATCGCTTCGATTTCGTTCATTGCTATCTCCTATCTGTTAAGGCCGGCCAGCTCGTTAAGCCCCAGCATCAAATTCATGCACTGAATCGCCGCGCCCGACGCACCCTTGCCGAGGTTATCAAAACGGGCGATGAGCAACATCCGCTCGTCATTGCCGGCGACAAAAAGTTCCATGCTGTCTCGCCCCGACATCGCGCCCGCGGCCAGAAAACCGCCAAAGGTTTCTTGTTCGGCATCCAGCGGTGCGACCGAAATGAGCGCGCACTGCGCATAAAACTCGGCCAAGAACGCCTGCACAGCCGCACGGGAAGGTTTCCCCTTCAGCCAATCGGCAAAGAGCGGCACCGTCACCTCCATGCCGCAAGCGAAGTCCCCCACGATTGGAGAAAAGAGCGGGGTTGTTTTCAGGCCGCAAACGGCTTGCATTTCGGGCAGATGTTTATGGATTTGCCCGAGCGCATATTGCCTTGGGCTGTCGTATCCCGCCGGCCGCGCCGCATTTTCATACTCGGCAATCATTTTCTTTCCGCCGCCGGTATAGCCCGTCAAAGAGTAGCAACAAAGGGCGGCATCGGCCGAGAGAAGACCCGCAGAAACCAACGGATAAACAAGGGCGATAAATCCGCTTGCGTGGCACCCCGGCACGGCAACGCGCGCGCTGGTTTGGACCGCAGACCGAAATGCGGGCGACAGTTCCGGAAAACCATAGCACCAGCCGGGCGCGGTACGGTGCGCAGTCGAGGTATCAAGGATTCGAACCCGCTCATTCTCGACAAAAGAAACCGCCTCACGCGCCGCCGCGTCAGGCAGGCAAAGGAAGACAAGGTCCGAATCGTTGATGCATTCTTTCCTTCGGGCCGGATCCTTGCGTTCCGATTCATCCAAACGGATCCATTCGATCTCATCTCTGACAGCAATGCGCTCGTAAATCCGCAAGCCGGTTGTCCCCGCCTGCCCATCAATGAAGACCTTTGTTTTCAAGTGCATTTCACTGCCCCTCTGATGAATAATTATACAGCTATTATAGCATATAGCCGCAATTTGTCAAGCATATAATGCATATTTATTACAAATATCTGCATAACCTTTAATTTCTATGCAAATTCGCCAACTGAAAGTCTGACTCCTGGTTCCAAAAGCCGGAATAAACCGCACGCCTCTTCATGGCACCGCATGATGGTAGCCTGCAACATTCACCAATCGCAAAGGCATTGCTACAAAAAAGAAAAAGCGAGCGGCAAGCCGCTCGCGCCATGCAAATCAACTATTTCTGCAGTGCGATAATGTTTGCGATCAAAGCCAGCACAAAAAACGCGATGGCGATATATTTTGTCCAGCTCGCAAGCCTGGCGTCAACTGTTCTTGCTTTGTTCCTGGACAAAAATGTATCCGCGCCACCTGAAATCGCACCGTTGATTCCCGAACGATGCCCCTGTTGCAACAAAACGACACCGATAATGATGATCGAAATCACCAAAATTAAAGCGCCGATGATAATTTCAAATACACTCACTGTGGAATTCCTCCCCGAATATCTAAATCGGATATATTCTATCACATCTTTAAAGCTTTTGCAAGTCTTTTTTATATGTTGAATGCACTTTGCATTCGCCTCTGATTGGAACTGATTCGATTTGAAAACGGTCCTTTCAAACTAGGGAAAGATCACACTTTTATAAAACTAGGATTGTCCGCAAGCGCAACCTTCTGTCAACTTGCCGAGGTTAAGGCGTTTCTCCTTTGCATCCGACACGAATTCCAGCGCGACGAACAATGCCTCGGGCGCATCGATGCTATAGAACGCGTCCCGGATGCCTCGCTGGGAGGCGACAAACAGGGCGCTTCGAAGAATTCCGTCGGCCAAGGGCAGATCGGTTTGCGGCTCTAACGCACAGACAGTGATCCCCTTTTCATCGAGTGTAAAAAGGCAATAACCCAAGCGTTCTGCCCCGTCATAAGCCGCAACGGCAAAATCACCGGCCGCAAAATCCAGGTCAGCTTCGCGGTAAAGCGCCATGCAAGTTTCCAGGTCACTGACCGGGTGAACTTCAATCATTTTGCATCCTCCTTGCGCGAAGCGCTGATATTTTCCAAGTGGCGCATTTCTCGTTCATTCAGTTCCCGCCATTTTCCCTGCGGCAACATCCCAAGCTTGACGCCGGCGATTTCGGTGCGTTTTAAACGAATCACGCTGAGTCCCACGGCCTCGCACATCCGGCGGATCTGCCGGTTGCGCCCCTCTCGCAAAACAAATTGGAGCACTGTGCGATCTTCTTTTTTCTCAATCACTATGATATCACAGGGCAAAGTCTTTGAACCGTCGAGCAAAATGCCCGAACGCATCTGGTCGAGTTGCTCGTCTGTTATTTCTCCGGCGACCGTCACACGATAGGTTTTATTGACATGGCTCGAAGGGTGAGTCAGCCGATTGGCAAAGGCTCCGTCGTTTGTCAAAAATAGAAGCCCTTCGGAGTCCCGATCGAGCCGGCCGACCGGAAAAAGCCGCACCGGCGCGTCGGCTACCAGTTGCGCGACGCATTTGCGGCCCTTTTCATCCTTGAGGGTCGTTACAAAGCCACGCGGTTTATGCAACATAATATACATCTTTTCCCGCACAGCGACAACAGGCTTTCCCCGGACCGTCACCTTGTCCCGGACCGGATCGACCTTATCGCCGAGGGATGCTACCCGGCCATTGACCCGGACTTTTCCCGCGGCGATGAGCGCCTCCGCCGCGCGGCGCGAGCAGACCCCACTGGCAGATAGATGTTTTTGCAATCGGATTTTTTCCATTTTAACTTCCCGTTCTTCTTATCATAATGCGGCGGCCTCGCCGGACTTCTGCCGGCGAAGGTCAGCGGCATGAATCGCGATGAAAGCTATTTCACTTCGGCCAGTAATCCTGCCGCTGACGCCTCGGCGCTTTCGCGCCGGGCCGCCGCTACAGCGCCGCCAAAAGCCAAAAAATCGCCTGCCGCAACCGCTCCCAAAACGGGGGCCTTTGATAGACAAAGGCGCCGACATCCTCAGATGTGACGATTTCCCGCACCGCCAATTCGCGCCCATCGAGCAGGTAGCGGATGCATCCGACCTTCTCCCCCGCCGTTACGGGCGCATATAAAAAGGGCGGAAGCTCCGTGCGGCTTTCCAAACGCTTCCATTCTTCGTCGGTGAGCGAAAGCTCAGCCGGCTCCGCTTCAATTGCGACCTCTTCCATCGTGCCGCCGACGACTGGGAGGCGCCGGGCCGCCAGATCGGTCGATATTTCATTCGTTTTCAGCTTTGAAAATCCATAGTCCAAGAGATTGCGGTGGTCCTCCCAATCATTTGGGTCGTGGAGTGTAACAGCCACAACCAGAGCGCCGTCCCGCTCCGCGGCAGAAACAAGGCATCGTCCGGCTTTTTTTGTAAAGCCGGTTTTCACCCCGATTGCCCCCTCGTAGCTTGAAAGCAGGCGGTTGTGATTGGTGAGCACACGGTCATACGGCGGATTGCCATAGTGGAGCTTGGCGGTCTTTGAGGCGGCCGCCTTGGCAAATTCGGGATTACGAAGGGCTTCGGCCGCCAATACCGCCAAATCCCGCGCCGAAGTATAATGCCCGTCGGCATCCAGGCCGGAGGGAGTCACAAAATGGGTGTTTTGAAGGCCCAACTCGGCCGCTTTTTGATTCATCATTTCGGCAAAGGCCTCAATGCTTCCAGCCAGCGCATAGGCAACTGTATTGGCCGCGTCGTTGCCGGAAGTCAGTAGCATGCCGTAAAGCAAATCATGGTAGCTAACGGTATCCCCGGCCTTCAAGCCCATGGAAGTGCCCTCGACCGTCACCATTTCGGCAGTTGTGACGATGGCTTTTTGCAAATCAGGTTGTTCTGCCAGCAACAGGGCCGTCATGATTTTGGTTGTGCTGGACATAGGAAGCCTCGCATCGGCATTTTTGGCATAGATGACGCCGCCGGTCGCTCCATTCAAGACTACCGCCGCCTCAGCTGAAACCGACGGCTCTTCCGCGCGCGCCGGAATGCCCGGCAACAGAAGCGCCAGTGCAAGCAGGAAGGCCAACCACTTTTGTTTCAAACAGCTCACCCTCGTTCGATGAAATCAAAGCACTCTCTTTCATCCTATTACAAAGGGCGGCCGGTTTATCACTAATTCTGCGAATTTTCTTCTTCCGTTTTTTGATTTTTCTGGAACAAGGATTTCACCTTTTCGATCAGTTCGGGCGCCATGCTGATGGCGCGATCCACCGAGGATGTGTCCGAAGAGATTGGCAAAACCCGGATCCCGTTGCCGTCGATTGCCAAAAATGCGACGGGTTGAATGGTAACACCCGCGCCTGAGCCGCCGCCAAAGAGGTCACTTTGCGTTTTGCTGGGAAAATCTGAGCCGCCGGTCGCAAGGCCAAAGCTGACTTTTGAGACCGGAAGAATTGTAATATCGCCCACCATAACCGGCGTCCCGATGATGGTATCGGCGTCGACCATGGCGCGTAGTTTGTCCATCGTCGTGTCCATAATGCCTTTGATGTTACTTTCGCTCATTGTTTTGTTCCTCCGATTTTGCTAATCTAAGATATGCAACGGCGAGGGCAATCCCCGCCACAAATAAGGTAATAGGTTTAAAAGCAATCACCCCGCTGGCGCGCAGATCGGTTTTTTCCTTTTCAAAGGCGGCGCGCAATTCTGCCTTCTTCAGCTCAAACTGCAAATTGGTCTGCAAAAACGCCAATAGCGGATAGACAGCGGCGCATGCGGCGCCGTATAATAATGCGGTCTCGGCCGCATCACCGGCGGCTAACGTAAGAGAAAACCGCATGTTTTGAAATCGAATCCGTTTGAGAATCCAAAGCGCCCTTTCGCACAAAAGTCGAAGATATGCGCACAGGATGCGAATCGATTCGGTCAGACTGTGCTCTGCAAAAATCCGCTTGATCGCATTGGGCTTTTTCGGCGCTTTAGCGCTTTTTGCCGGAGCATCTGCCGGCACCTTTTCCTTCCGACCAGTTTTGCGCGGCCAGAGCCGAAAGGGAATCCCCAAGATCCGCAATGTCAGTCGCAATTGTTCTTTGCTAAATAAAAACCGAAGCCGAACCGGCACAAATAGGCCGAGGAGCAATAACGCCAAAAGCCCCAAAAATAAATAAAGCCCCCACATCCCCGGCTCACCTCGCAGTCAGGTTTAGTATAACCAGATTATTCCAGTGTATGTAAGCCGCTATCAGACGCCGCGACGCCGCTCTCAGCGCCCTGCAAAGGCTCGGCGCCGTAAACGGCTTCAACCGGCAACTGTTCGGCCAAATCGGGCGCAGGGTCCTGCTCTTTTTGCGGCAATGGCGGCAAATCTCCGAGGTCTTTCAGTGAAAAGCAACGCAAAAAGGTCTTGGTAGTCCCATATAATAGCGGCCGGCCGGGCAATTCTAACCGCCCGCGCTCTTCGATCAGGTCTTTTTCAACGAGTGTCGTAAAAACGCCCGAGCAGTCAACCCCTCGCACCTGCTCGACAAAAGCCTTTGTGACCGGCTGATGATAGGCCACCACAGCCAGCACCTCCAGCGCCGCTTGCGAAAGAGGCGTTTTACGTCTGAGATCAAAGGCAGATTTGATGTAGTCGGCATAGTCCGGTTTGGTCGCGAGCTGATAGGCGCCGTCAAGCTCGATGACCATTAGGCCGCTTTTGCGGTCTTTTAAGCGGTCGGACAACTGCACCAGCAATTGGTCCAATGTTTCAGCGTCCAATGAAAAGACCTCGCACAGGCGGCCGGCGCTCATCGGTTCGCCACTGGCAAACAAAACAGCCTCTATCGCTGATAACAATTCTTCAAAACTCAATACCTGTCCCTCGCTTTCAGGAGTTTGATGTCCGCGTCGGCCGCATCGCCATGCAGTTCGACCCGGTTGGCTTTACAGAGCTCGAGAACAGCCAAAAAAGTTGCGACTAGCTCCGAGCGGCTTTTTGCGCCAGCGAATAAAGCGGATAGTTTTTTTGGTGCGCCGCTCCAAAGCTTACGCATTACAAAAACGATCTTGGTCGATACGGCCACAACCTTGCGCGCCACGATTTTGGTAAAGGCTGTCGCGGGCGGCGGGAGGCGGCGTTGCCCACGGCCGACGGCCGCCAAGTAAGCATCAAACAGCGATTCGGGCGCATGGATATTTTGATAGGTCTTGTCCACCGGCAATGTTGCGGGGGCGCGGACAAAGGTATCAAATCCGGCCGTACGCTCACCTAGCTGGCGCGCCAACTGCTGGCAGACCTGGTATTCGAGCAGTTCTCCCGTCAGGGCCTCTTTGAGCGCAGTCACCTCTTCCTGCCGCGGCAAAAGGCTGACCGTTTTCATGTAGACCAAGCGGGAAGCCATCTCCAAAAACTCGCTGGCAATATCGAGATTCTGCGATTCCATGCGGTTCATTTGCTCCAGGTATTGCGCAAGCAGGGCGGTCAGGTCGATATCGTAAATATTCAATTTATTGCGGGCGATCAGTTGAAGCAACAGATCGAGCGGCCCTTCAAAATGCTCCAAATGATAGGAGAGCACCGGTTCATTCATGCAAACGGCTCCTTAAAGGGGTTAAAAAAACCGAAACGGCAACGAAACGAGGTTGAGTAACGCGATTAAAATTCTGTTCGACACATAAGCGAGCGGATAACTCAACACCCCTGTCGCAAGCAAGATCAGCAGTAAAAAGTAGAGCTGGCGCTGATACTGCATCATTTTATAATAGGTGCGGTTGGATAAGAACATCGGCAAAATCCTCGATCCATCAAAGGGTGGAATCGGGATCAGGTTGAACACAAACAGGCTGACATTGATCTCAGCCATAAAATACAAAAAGGAAGAAAGATAATTATAAGCCACACTCATTCTGACGGCCGGAATCACCCAAAGGATTTGCCTCAGCAAAAGCGCGACAAAGGCAAAGCAGAGGTTGGAAAACGGGCCGGCAAAAGCCGTTATGGCCATGTCCCGCTTATAGTTGCGAAAATTGCGCGGATTGACCTGCACTGGTTTGGCCCAGCCATAACCAAACAAAAGCAAAAATAGTGCGCCGAGATAATCGATATGCACGAGCGGATTCAAAGAGAGGCGGCCCTGGTAGCGCGGCGTCGGGTCCCCAAGTTTATTGGCCGCAAAGCCGTGCGCGAATTCATGGACCGGCAAGGCAAAAAAGATAACGGCCAACGAGGAAAGCAGATAGGTCAGCAAAACCCCAAAATCAAAATTTCGACTCATTAAAATAGAAATCATGCGTCAGTCACTCCGGCTATTTTAATTTTATTAAAAAGAAACTTTATCGACGATACGGTGTTCGCCGGCGCAAAATCAAAAGTCGCACAGGCCTCAAAGGGTCTACACGAATACAGGTTCCCTTATGGCGCCAAATGGGAGATTACATGTGATTAAGCCACAAAATGCACAAGTCAAACCCAAGACTTTATGCCGAAGGCGCACGACGATAAGGAACCACATGCATACTTCACGGAAAGCAATTTTGTCCGGCCAAAAAATTTACTTTTTTATTATACACGCTCTTCCGGCAAAATACAAGAAAAACCCACCAAAGGCGGGTTCTCATGGATGAGGACTACATTAGGGCGGCCCGCCGCCATGCGGCGGCGGACGGCCGCTGACAGAAAGCCCTTGACCAAGCGCGCAGTAAAAGGGATTCTGTGCACCTTCAAAATGCATCCGGAGTTTTTCAGCGGCCGTCCCGGCGCGCTTCGCGCGCCTGGGCCGCCCTCAGCAGGAGCCTTACCCTTCAGGTTACAGTGGCTTTGTAAAACAAATGATGCGTCCCGCTTCTGAAAAACCGGAATGCAAATGAAAATAAAGGCTATCCTGATTTGAAAGTTCGCAATCGCTGGCAAATTCCCGGCAACCTTTCTCTCGCGCCCAGGTTTCGCAAGCGGCCAACATTGCTTTTGCCACGCCGCGCCCGCGGAAGGCTGGTTTTACATAAATCCCCTCCAAATACCCCACCGGGCTCGAAGAAGTCCCCTCGACGTAGTCATATCGCAACTGGCACTGCGCAAAGCCGACCGCTTGTCCGTCCAACATTTCGAGGAATACGACGGCGTCCTCCCGCCCGGCGAGCTCCGAGAATTCCTGCATGAATTCCGCTTTCTCATGGTCGGGCCAAAGCGACAAAGCCAGGTCCGCGACCGTTCCGCACATGGAAGCATTTGCCTTCAGCATCATCTATAGCAACTCCAATCGTAAAATAAAACGGCAAACCTTCCGGCCGCCGTTTTTAAATTAATTTTCAGTGTGGGTCAGTGAAAGGGATGCCGCGGTTTCCTCCACGACCGAAGAAAACCAGCAATAAAGCGCTTCCCCCAGCTCCTGATAGATCGGATCGCCGTCATGTGAGCAAAGCATGGCAAAGGTCTGACCAATTCGCCGCTCGACATCACTTCCCCGCCGGTAGGCGAGATAATAAAAGGAAAACGCTCCGGTGTCGGACGAGGAACGGTAAAGCGCGTCAGACGTCTTTTTCAGGGTATCCAGAAAGCTTTTTTGGGCAATTCCAGCAATGCTGTCATCGTAGCAAAATCGTTCAAAGGCAACGCTTACAGTAAAGGAAAGCAATAATTTCCGTTGCAATAGCATTTCGGAATCGTTTTCGCTGTCTTCGGCCGCAATCGGTTCCTCCGCCGCATGCACAAAGGCGCCGGCCACCCGCCGGCCGAGTTCACGGCCCCTACGGATAGCGTCAGGATCCAAAGCCAATTCCGGCTTTTGCTTCTTTTCCTGTTCTTTGAAGCGTTCGACCGTCCGCGACGGTTGCCGATCGACTATTTTAATGTCTTCGTCGCCAAACATTTTAATCACCCTTTTTTGGATTCATATTCCTTTAGGGCCTTCGCCAATTGATCTGGGCAGGAAGTGTTTTTGAAGCCGCATCGAATCGATTCCAACCGCCGAATGACTTCATCCGCCTTCATACCGACGACAAGGCGGCCAACCCCCTGCGTATTCCCACTGCAACCGCCCTCAAAACGAACCGACCGGACGATATCGTCTTCATCGATGTCAATTTCAATGCTTCGAGAGCAGACCCCACTTGTTCTATATGTAAAAACCATGTGATTTATACCTTTCTATGCTTTTTCTCCCAACGGAAGCCGGCTTGTCCAAAAAAGCCGGTTCCGCAAGGATTAACGATCTTTAAATTTGTTGCTCCGAACCGGATGCCGAAGTTTGCGAAGCGCTTTGGCCTCGATCTGACGAATGCGTTCGCGCGTCACATGGAACTCGCTTCCGACCTCCTCAAGGGTATGGCACCGGCCGTCCTGCAGGCCGAAGCGCAGGCGGATCACGGCTTCTTCCCGCGGTGTCAGTGTCCGCAGGACATTGTCAATATCTTCGTTCGTAATGGTTTTAAGCGCCGCTTCATCAGGGGCCAGGGCCTCTTCGTCGCGGATGAAGTCCATCAGGCGGCTATCTTCCTCCGGGCCAATCGGGGTCTCCATCGAAACCGGCTCCTGGGCGACCCGCATAATCTCACGAACGCGGTCGACCGGCAAATCCATCTTTTCGGCAATGAGATCCTCGCTCGGCTCATAGCCGTTTTCATGCAAAAGTTGACTCTGGATTTTTTTGAGGCGGTTGATGGTCTCGACCATATGCCCCGGGATGCGGATGGTCCGGGCCTGGTCGGCAATGGCGCGCGTAATGGCCTGCCGAATCCACCAGGTGGCATAGGTCGAAAATTTAAAGCCCTTCGTATAATCGAATTTATCGACCGCCTTAATGAGGCCGACGTTGCCCTCCTGGATCAAATCAAGAAAATACATGCCGCGGCCGACATATTTTTTTGCAATGCTGACGACCAGGCGCAAATTCGCCTCGGTCAGCCGCTTTTTGGCCTGATCGTCGCCCTCGGAAATCTTGACGGCCAATTCAACCTCTTCCTCAGAGCTCAAAAGCGGTACGCGACCGATTTCACGCAAGTAGACCTTGACCGGATCGTCAAGCGACATGGAATCGAGCGAAATGTCGTCTTCTAGTTGCTCGACGTCCATCTCCTCGAGCTTTAATTCGTCTTCCGTCGGTTCTTCTGAAAATTCCAAATCCAAAATCGGTGGCTCAGAATAGAGTTCCTCAAGATCCTCCGGGCCCTTTTCAAGCTCGTCAATCGCGGACTCTGGCGACTCTTCCTCATCAATTTCGGGACAGGCCTCGCCATTCGGGGCATTGGATTTGTGCGAATCGGTTGCCACCTGTGCATCTGACGCATGGATCTCGTCTTTCGGTTCAAGCTGTTTCTGTTCGGCTTCCATTTCCTTCATTTCCTCAGATTTCTTTTTTTCGATCCTCATGGTTACTCTCCCCTACTTTTCTTTTGGGCAATGCGCTTCATCTGCGCCGCCCAGTCCTCAGCCGACAGTTGCGCCGCATCGGGCGCCTGTTGCCTTGCATGTTCGTCCATAATCACTTTTACGCAGTCCCGCGCAAGCGTTTCCAGCTTTTCTGTCGCCACTGGCGCCGATTGAAGGGATACCAGGTATCCCATTTCCGCCGGTGTAAACTCCTCGCCCAGTAGTGAAATGTCAGCCGTATGCCCCGCCGCTAAAATACGGCAAAGTGAGGCATACACACGGCGGTTCAAATCAGTCACAAATTGATCCGCTGAAAGCAATCCGGACACCAGCTCAAAACAATCCGGATGTTGCATCAGCAGGCTCAAAAGCGTCTCTTCAGCCCGCGCCGCGCGCATATGCGTGCGCTTTTCAGGGTTGACGTCATCGCGCGAGAACCGCGGTGAGATCACCTGCCGGATCTCTTCTTTACGCCGCTTTTGGTAGGTCTGTTTGCGCAACTGCGATACCCTGGCCGAAATTGCCGTTTTAGAGACCCCATAGGTCTCAGCCAGCCGGCTCTCATACAAATCCCGTGCCATGCCGTCATTTGTTTCGGCCAAGATTTCGGCCGCACGGGCGAGGTATTTGAGCTTCCCTTCGTCGGTCTCGGTGTCGATTCCTTCGGCGGCAGTAAACAGCTTGTACTCAATTTCACTGACCGCGCCCTCCAACAGCGCTCGAAAACGAGCTGGGCCATATTTTTTGATGAATTCGTCAGGG
>CASFAP010000061.1 GCA_949292695.1 uncultured Eubacteriales bacterium
AACGTCGTATCCGCTTTCTTCCTTAACTTCACGAACGGCGGCTTCTGCAAGAGATTCTCCTAATTCAACCAAGCCGCCGAAAAATCCCCACTCGTTGCAATCGCTTCGTTTTTGCAGCACAAGTTTTCCGCCCTCATTGAAAAACACGCAGCCGGCATAGTTCAGAATTACTTTGTCGTGTCCAACTTTTTTTCTTAACCCCTTTATGTAATCTTCCATTGCTCCAATTCCTTTTTTAAAATCAAGAGATTGAAAACGCAGCTTTGTTATATTTATCGATCTCACTTGCCTTCATTTCTGATTCAGGCATGGCTCGATACCGTTTCGGGCAGTATTTTATTTCGCTGTTGGCAGATAAACCAAGGAGCGGCGGATATCAACAATATCAGCCAGTGTCATTTTGCCGGCAACAAATTCAAGATGTTTGTTACAATATGTATTTTTTATTATACATCTCTTTGGCCGAACATATTTTTGACATTGTTAAAATCGTTATTGAATCATTATAACGCTGACTTTGGTTTATCATTCAACACTGCATTAAGATAAAGCTCTGTCATAAAGGGTATGCTTAACTATGACTGATTTGCCATTTGAAGCGGCTAAACGCTTACGCCCTTATATAGTGGGTTTAAGCGTTTACGCAATCATTCCCATTCTTTTACGATATTTTCACACACCTTATTTTCAGTATGTTTTCCTATCATTTCAGGCGTTTTTTACTCCATTTTTCTCTGTATTATTTTATTTATCATAGCTCGTGTTGCAAAAAATGTTGCAATTAAGCAAAAGGAATAATGCTATACGGCTTTGTAGTGCTTTTGTTTCTTATAGCACAAAATCTTTTTAGAATGAAATACGTTGAGCACTCATTGGAGTGTAAAATACTGATTAATTCGTGAAAATAATTCCTTTATTGCATCTTTATACTGCTCCTTAAGACTTCCACCTTCGGTCATCATTCCTAATTTTTCTGGCTTATTTACCTGTGGTTTATCTCTTATATCAGCCTCAGGGATTATCAAACCGCTATATTCGGGAAATGATTCTGTAAATCTTTGCAGATCATCTGGCTTGTCTCCATCAAAAATAGCCACTACTTTTTTATAACCAAGATCTTGTAGTATTTTTGCTATCTTAGATATATTTGATGATCCACCAGAGCCCCAGCCAAAGAATGTACCATTCAATTTTATATTAACTGTCTGTGCAGCTTGATTATACATGATTACGTCTTCTTGACCTTCGGTAATTATTATCCTATCTTCTAAAAAGAACATCTCCTTAGCAGCAATTCCCAGTGTGTGTGGTTGGTTTATATTTTTAATGAATCCGTTAATACTACTTCGTGCTTCATCAGATAAGCGAAAAACATCTATATTTCCTTCTTTATTTTTTATTGTGCGGTAAAGATAAGCACCATTAACTAACGAATCCATATCAACAAAATATGGTGAATGGGTATTAATTATGATTTGCCTATCCTTAGCATATTCCTTGAATAATTGAAGAATTCTATTTTGATATGCAGGATGAAGAGACAACTCTGGCTCATCTATAGCGATAATACTATTGGAGGTAGAATCATAAAGGGCGTCACATATTGTAAATACACTCCAGATTCCATCTCCAAGACCTTCACTGCTATGCGAACAACCATTAACGATTAGTTTGAGAAAGTACATACCATTATCGTTTTGCTCTATAGTCCACTCAAGATCATAGCCAAGAACTCGTTTTAAAAGCAAATCAAAAGATTCTTTATTTTTTTGCATCTTGAACAAACGAGCATTAAATTCATATATGGATGCTGTTCGGTTATGAATGTTCATTTGCTGATTGCGAATATAATCCTCTCGATCCATGAAACTTTGATTAAATTCATAATCAGCAAAACGTCTTGATTGGAGAACAAAAACTTTCGGTCCATCCCACCATGTATCATCAAAACCAATTTTACGCATTATTGTCGTACTGCCGCCGCTGCTGACAGTATCAATTCGATAATCTCCTATATCTGTCGTTTTTAAAAGCAAGTGTATTTTCCCATTTTCACACTTTACATTTCTTTTTCGCTCAGAAAATGATGGTGGATTATCCTTTGGTGAATTAAAAGAACGTAATGCCTCAAAAATAGTAGTCTTTCCTGAATTATTGGCTCCTACCATGATGGTAAGTCCACTTCCTAATTTGCCGTTGGGAATAGAAAACTGAATTGTACGCTCTTCACCAAACCCTCTTAAACCGTGTATCGTTAGCTCATTAATCATTTATTTGCCTCCCGATAAAATGACTATGGCTTACAAAATAGCTGATAAACCACAAAATCGCATGGACTGTATTCGATACGATTGACTGAGCAGGGCAAAACCTATCTTTAATAGATTATAACACAAAATCTGCCATTTTTCAACGAAGCCACTATTTAGTCACCAGATTATCAAGTTTTGATGCCACTTCTTGCTGCGTAGACAGAAAATTATGAGCATATTGAAATGTAATATCAATACTTTCGTGTCTGACAAAATCAGTGATAGCAACAGCAATAAATCCCATTAACTTGTTTGAACTAGGAGAGGAAAAAGTCAGGTTTTTTTCGAAAATCTCGAATATTTTTTGAACGCAAAAAACCGCCTATTTTCTCTTCTTAATTAAGGTCAATGGACGGCTTATAACTTTTTATTTAGATGTGTTCTACTTTAATTTTTCTTTTCTTAGATTATATTAACTTGCAAAGGAATCATCAACTGCATCGGTGTATCTGCCTTCTTTAATCAAGCTATTCTTTAAATTTATTAGGAAAGTAACAACTCGCCTATGTTCTTCTTCAATTAAATATATATGGTATTTATCTTCTCTCACATTATCTGCCGCCCAGTTTTGATTTATGCCTTAATGATATATAAAGGTGAAACATAATCAAATATGCAAAAAGGTCTCCTCTCACAACGGGTAAAAGCCTTAAAACTACGCAGTTTTTAGGTTTTGCTACAAACCGATGGAGACTATTTAATTTGTTGCAAATTCTTTTTTGAACTAACGTGTTGCAAAAATGTTGCAAAAGTCTACATATTAAAAAGCAAAAAGTCCGAAAAGCCTTATAAATAAAGGATTTTCGGACTTTTATTAGCCAAGAGAAATTATTCCCACTCCACCGTTCCCGGGGGTTTGGAGGTGATGTCGTACACCACGCGGTTGACGTGGTCCACTTCGTTTGTGATGCGGTTCGAGACTTTGGCCAAGAGGTCGTAGGGGATGTGCGCCCAGTCGGCCGTCATGAAGTTGTCGGTCGTCACGGCGCGCAGGGCGATGAGCTCGTCGTACGTTCTGTGGTCGCCCATAACGCCCACGGTCTTTACACCGGGCAGCACGGCAAAGAACTGGCTGAGCTCTTTTTCGTAGCCGGAGTTCGCCATTTCTTCGCGGAAGATCGCGTCGGCCTCTTGCAAAATTTTGACCTTTTCCTTGGTGATCTCGCCAATGATGCGCACGCCGAGACCCGGGCCGGGGAACGGCTGGCGCCACACCAGCTCTTTCGGGATGCCGAGCTTTTCGCCGACCTCGCGCACCTCGTCCTTAAACAGGTCGCCGAGCGGCTCGATCACGTCGTCAAACTTTATGTCGTCGGGCATTTTTACCTTGTTGTGGTGGGTCTTGATCTTGTCGGCGTCGCCCTTGCCGCTCTCGATACGGTCGGGGTAGATGGTGCCCTGTGCAAAAAAGCCGCCGTCGGCCTCTTCGCGGATCTTCGCCCAAAATACTTTATAAAATTCTTCGCCGATGATCTTGCGCTTTTCTTCCGGGTCGGTCACGCCAGCGAGCTTTTCCATAAACTGGTCGGCGCAGTTGACGCGCACAAAGCGCATGTCAAAAAGCGTGGTGAACGTTTTTTCTACAAAGTCGCCCTCGTCCTTGCGCATCAGCCCCTGGTCCACAAAAACGCAGGTCAGCTGCTTGCCCACGGCCTTGCTGAGGAGCGCGGCGGCTACGGAGGAGTCTACGCCGCCCGAAAGGCCGAGCACGACCCTTTTGCTGCCGATCTTTTCACGCAGCGCAGTCACGGTGTTTTCAATGAAATCATCCATCACCCAGTCGCCGGCGCAGCCGCAAACGTCAAAAATAAAATTGCGCAGAACCTGTGCGCCGTAAACGCTGTGCGTCACTTCGGGATGGAACTGCACGGCGTAAATTTTTTCGTCTGCATTTTCCATCGCGGCGCAGGGGCAGTCGGCGCTTTTGGCCGTTACGGTGAACCCGGCCGGCGCGGCGGCAATGTAGTCCGTGTGGCTCATCCAAACGGCGCTGAGTGCCGGCACGTCTTTAAACAGCACGCTGCTCGGTTCAGTCACGGTCATGTCGATCTTGCCGTATTCGCTCTTCTCGGCGCTTGCGACTTTGCCGCCTTTCATCCAGGCGATCAGCTGGCAGCCGTAGCAGATGCCGAGCACCGGCACGCCGATCGAAAGCAGCTCGGGCGTGTAGTGGGGCGAAGTTTCGTCATATACGGAATTGGGGCCTCCGGTCAGGATAATGCCCTTGTAGCTGCCGGAACGGATCGTTTCCAGGTCGGTCGTGTAGGGCAGGATCTCGGCGTAAACGTGGTTGTCGCGCACGCGCCGCGCGATCAATTGGTTATACTGGCCGCCAAAGTCAAGCACAAGTATTTTTTCCAAAGGCTGTACCTCCTGTTTCTGTAAGTTCCCTTACCGGATCATGATCTCTTCGCGGGCCGGGCCGTTCGAGACCATGTTGATTTTGTAGCCGATCTCGTTTTCAATAAAGGCCACATAGTCTTTTGCCGCCTGCGGCAGGTCGTCATAATTGCGGATGCCGCGGATGTCGCCGAAGCCTTTGAGCGTTTTGAGCACGGGCTTGGCCTTTTTCAGCTGTGAGGTGACCGGGAATTCCTTGGTGATCTCGCCGTCGATGTCGTAGGCCACGCAGATTTTGATCTCGTCCAGGTACGACAGGCAGTCGAGTGCAGTCAGCACCACCGTTGTAGCGCCCTGGCAGTCGAGCCCGTATTTTGTGGCCACGCAGTCGAACCAGCCGACGCGGCGCGGACGGCCGGTTGTGGCGCCGAATTCGCCCTTGTCACCGCCGTGGATGCGAAGCTGGTCGGCCTCTTCGCCGAAGATCTCAGAAACGAATTCACCGGCGCCCACAGCGCTGGAATACGCTTTTGTAACGACCACAACGTCCTCGATCGCGTGCGGCGGAATGCCGGCGCCCACAGCGCCGTAGCCGGCCAGGGTGGAGGAGGAGGTCACCATCGGGTAGATGCCGAAATCCGGGTCTTTGAGCGAGCCGAGCTGGCCCTCAAGCAGAATGTTTTTGCCCTCTTTCAGCGCGTTTCTGAGGAATGCGGCCGTGTCGCACACATAGGGGCTGATCTCTTCGCGGTAGCGCACGCAGTCGCGGTAAAGCTCATCGGGGTCAAGCAGCGGCTTGTGGTAAACGTGCTCGATCATCAGGTTTTTCACGGTGCAGATGTTCGCAAGCTTTTCTTTTAACAGCGCGTCGTCAAACAATTCATTTACCTGGATGCCGATCTTGGCATATTTGTCGCTGAAAAACGGTGCAATGCCGCTTTTGGTGGAGCCAAAGGCGTTTTTGCCCAGGCGCTCTTCTTCATACTCGTCCAGCAGAATGTGGTAAGGCATCAGCACCTGCGCCCGGTCGGACACAAGCATTTTCGGGGTCAGGCCGGCCTCTTTCAGGCCGTTTAACTCTTTGATGAATTTGTCGATGTCGAGCGCCACGCCGTTGCCGATGACGTTTGTGGTGTGCTTGTAGCACACGCCGGACGGCATCAGGTGCAGGGCGAAGCGGCCGTGCTCGTTGATGATGGTGTGGCCGGCGTTTGCACCGCCCTGAAAGCGCACAACAATGTCGCTTTCGCTGGCAAACATGTCGGTGATCTTGCCTTTGCCCTCGTCGCCCCAGTTGGCGCCTACGATTGCTCTTACCATGGTGAAAACACGCTCCTGTTTTTCAGATTTTGGGTTTCAAAAAGAAAACAGCGGCGCAAAGAGGTCACTTTGCGCCGCCCTGTATTGATTATAATATAATGCCTTTACCTTGTCAACAAATTCTTTCGGATTTGGCCGG
>CASFAP010000062.1 GCA_949292695.1 uncultured Eubacteriales bacterium
ACCGTGCGTGCCGCTGTCCCCATATTCCGATAGGCTGTTTTTCTTTGGTAGGTAATGTTAAATTGGGCAATATATAATCTCCTTGCTGTGTGTATGTGCCACCCATTTGTTCAAATAATGATTTTTCCATTGTGTTTATCCTCCTGTTTTTTATTGTACTTTCATTTTACAAGAGAACAGAAAATAATACGAATATGCCGATTTCAGACATAGTAAAACGCCGTCTTGGAACAAATCCAAGACGGCGTTTTCTGCTTTGGTATCAGAGCGGACATTTCACGGCAAAGCCGCCTGCAAAAAAGCTAGTGTTCGTCCAATACCCGATTGGTGGAGACGGAGGGATTCGAACCCTTGACCTTACGGATGCGAACCGTACGCTCTCCCAACTGAGCTACGCCCCCACAAAGCAGACCCATTTTAACATATCTTCCTGCAAATTGCAAGGGGGTATTTTTTGCGCACAAACGGCGTGGGTATCGAGCCGCGGCAGATAAGCACCTTCAGCGCCGTGAAAAACTCACACGCCATCGCGCGGCCACGGAACATGGTTGCCGTAACGCTTTTGGTATCGGTATTGTCGACTCCACAGATATGGCCTGCATTAAATCCCATGGTGTGCGGGCCGATAAAGGATGCGCGGATGTGGGGGTCGGAAATAGTGTATTTCGGGTCTGCGACATTTAATGAATCGCGCTACCGGGATTAGAACCATGCAGACGCTCTTCGTTTGCAAAGGTGACTTCGTAGATGCCCGTAATGACAAAACAGAGCGTCGCAGGCTGGATCTCATATGTCACGCCATCACCAAAACGGTACGTCCCTCTGGCAAAGGCGTAGACTCTGCATCACCGTTGCAGTCGATATATACTTTGGCCTGCTAGGCAGATTGACCATACTTATTATTGCGATAATTTTATCAAGGCTCCTTTGGTCACGCATTTCGACTACTGTAAAGGCGGCATCAAACAACACATCTGCGCCTGTCTCACAAACCAAACGATCATAAAGCAATTTAATATGTAGTTACAATCAGATTTCAATCCCGCCCCCAGTAGTTGCGGTCGAGGCTTCGGTATTGGATCGCCTGCGCGATGTGTTCCGGCAGAATTTCTGCCTGTGCATCGAGGTCGGCAATGGTACGCGAGACTTTTAAAATCCGATCGTAGGCTCTGGCGGACAATCCTAATCGGTCGAAGGCGCTTTGCAACAGTTTGACGGCTGGTTGCGACAATTGGCAATAGGTCTTTAAAAGACCAGAGGGCAACTTGGCATTGGAAACGATTCCGGTCCCCTCATAGCGCGCGTTTTGGATTTGGCGGGCCCGGTTGACCCGCTCGCGCATGCATGCGGAGGTTTCCTGCGGCGCAGATTGGCTTTGCAGGGATTTAAAATCCACAGCCGGAACCTCGATTTGTAAATCAAAACGATCAAGCATCGGGCCGGACAAACGGTCAAGATAATGACGCACCCGATCCGGGCGGCAAGTGCAGGGATGGGTAGGATGCCCAAAAAAACCGCAAGGGCAGGGGTTCATCGCGGCAACCAACATAAAACGGCTGGGATAGCTGAGTGTTCCGGATACGCGGGAAACCGTGACTGTATCGTCTTCGAGCGGTTGCCGCAAGACCTCTAAAACATTCCGGGGGAACTCAGGCAATTCATCGAGGAATAGTACCCCATTGTGCGCGAGCGATATTTCTCCCGGTCTTAGCGCTGTACCTCCACCTGCCATGCCGACAGCAGAAATTGTGTGGTGTGGAGCGCGAAAAGGCCGTTGGGTTATCAAGGGTCTTCCCGGTGGCAAGACACCCGCAATTGAATGGAGTTTTGTCGTCTCGAGCGACTCTGAAAAGGTCATCTCGGGCAGGATAGTGGGTAAACGCTTTGCCAGCATACTCTTCCCCGAACCGGGCGGGCCAATGAGCAAAATGTTGTGTCCGCCTGCCGCCGCGATTTCAAGTGCGCGCTTCGCACCGCCTTGCCCTTTGACCTCAGCAAAGTCCAATGGCAGATCAATGGCCACATCGTTCGGCAATGTCTTCTGTTGAGGCGAGAGTTGCACTTCACCGCGCAAAGCGCTGATTAACGTTTTTAAGTGGTCAATGCCATAAATTTCAATTCCATCGATTACGGCGGCCTCCTGCGCGTTTTCCTCGGGAACAAACAGTCGTTTCCACCCGAGCTCGCGGGCCGTAATCGCCATGGGGAGCAGTCCACGGACCGGACAAATTCGACCATCCAATGCAATTTCTCCGACAAATCCACTGTCTTCAGGGATTTCGGCAAGTTGTTCAGATGCAATCAAAATAGAAAGCAAAACCGGCAAATCATAAATTGATCCCTCCTTTTTCAAATCAGCCGGCGCCAAATTCACGGTGATTCGCCGGGTCGGGTAGGTGAATCCGCAGTTTTTAATTGCGGCACGAACGCGGTCGCGAGATTCTTTGACCGCCGTGTCGGGCAAGCCTACAATATCAAAGGACGGCATGCCCACGGACACATCGGCTTCCACTGTAACCTGACAGGCATTCACACCATATAATCCCAAACTTTTAATATGCGTTACCATCAGAATCGCTCCTTATTATGCATTTGTTATAGCTTGACTTATATCAAATTGTGCATTTCTTAGCTCATTATAACATATCTTTAAGTGTTGTTCCACTGTTTTCTATCAAAGAAAATGACATCTGGACTTGGGAGTTTTTGTTTGGTATACTGATAAAAAAGGAGGGATTACCATGCAGATCCACCTAGATGCGTCGGAGCGGCAATTGTGCGAGGCCTTTGCAAACGACTGCGCGTCAAATGAACAGGCAATCGAATTCGGGGAATATGATACCCAGCCACGTTGCAAAGAAGAGATCAGGCGGGATACCCTGATTGGGAAAATTGCGGAAATCGCCTTTGCACGTTTTTTAAAGGAGCAGTTTTCGGTCTTGACTGAACTTGATTTTGATACCTATCCACGCGGAAAGTGGGACCGGCAGGACGCCATCATCAACGGCTGGCGAATTGATATGAAAGGAGTCCGCTCGGGCGGGCGTTGGCTTTTGCTGGAGCAAAACAAACGGGATTTTCGTAGAAAAGAAAATGCGACACCCCACCTTTTAATGGCCGCCTCGGTCGGCTGGGACCGGACAACAGACTGCCCGGACTGGACTGTGATACCGGTGGGTTGCATTTCCTATCCACATTTGAATCCCCGAAGGGGGATTTCGAAAATTTTGCGCAAAGGTGACTATCTTCCAGGGACGAAAACAAAATTGCAGGCTGACAATATCGGTGTTCCTTTTTCAAGCCTCAATGACGATTGGGAATTTATCATTCGCTATATTCTCTCGCACGATCCGCCCCTCCTTGACACCAGCTGGGAGGAAAATCTATAAAAAACAGGCTCTAATGAGCCTGTTTTATCTTTTGCGTATTATTTTACAACATGAAAATAAAAAAGAAAGCTATGTAGCTTCCTATTGACCTATTTTGAAATTTGTCTGCTTCTTAGTACTAGAATTTTTTGTATAATCCTCTTTTAAATTTATTGCTGTTTTGTCATTGTTTATTTAAATTTAATAAATAATTATTGAGATATGAAAAAGTATGTTAAAAAATATATATGAACTATGTTACATATCATATTGCTTCCCGAACCATATATTATTTTGATGGGAATTTCGGTTAATCTAAAATTGGATAGTCCGGCACGAAAAACCGGCCGTTTCATACGCAAACGGCCGGTTACAGATTCGGTTCTACATGATCATATGGAATTCCTGCGAAAGTATTGAGGATCGCTTCAAATAGGATTCTGGCCCCCAAACAAGGTACAGCCATTCCAATTTGATGCCGGACACTTTCCTTTGAACCGCAAAATAAATAAGAATCTGGAAAAGTCTGTAGCCTTGCGCGCTCCCGATTTGTCAAAGCGCGAGGCTCGCTCCAGTGATACATATGCGTTCCGCCGCCGCCACTACCTGTAACCGTATAGGCGGGTTTATTCGGGTCAAGTCGTTTGTAGATCTGGCTGATTTTCGCACCGCGCACCTTTAGTTTGAGTTCTGGCGGCAATTGCGCTGTAAAAGCATTTTGACCGGGTTTTATATATGCCAAACGCTGGATGACTGTATCTGACTGCCGGGTTGATTCCTGATTTGGCGCATCGGGCGGGATGGGGGGATCCTCGAGCGCCTTTCGGCAGGTATTGTCAAGCTTTGCGTAAGATGCTGGTGAGGGGACGTGGAATTTCAAATCCAGATCTCTTCGAATTCCGATCAGAATGATTCGGTGCCGCGTCTGCGGGACACCATATTCCTCAAATCGATACAGATGCGGCGTTACAAAATACCCTTCCGATTGGAGTTCCCGCAAAATTTTCTGAAAAGCAAAGCCGTCATTTGCACCCCGCAAGCCGCCAACGTTTTCAGCCAAAAACCACATGGGCCTAAACTGCGCAAGCGCCTTAATGCCATATTGATAAAGCGGACCAAATTCTCCTGCCAATCCCTTGCGCTCTCCGACAATGCTATAATCGTTGCAGGGAAAACCGAACGCTAAAGCATCAATTGGCATTAACGATGAAAAATCCAGCACTCGCACATCACAGGTTACGACGCTCTCTGGTCGGTCAGGGCAGATATTATACCGGTAAGTTTCGCAAGCGTCTTTATCAATGTCATTCGCCCAGGTGTGCAAAATCGTCTGGGTACCGTCTCGGTTTTGGGCAAGCTTGGCGCCGTAAGCAAGGCCACCCGGGCCGCAAAACAATTCGCCCATTCGAAAGATCATTCCATAACTCCCATCAAAACATTTTAATTATTATAACAGACCTATTTCCGCAAGTAAAGCATAGCCAAGAAAAAAGCATGGTATATTCAGGTAAAATTAAATGGAACCTCTTTATTACCGAGGAACCCAACATCTTTGTCAGAAATCGAAAAAAGGGTTGCGTTATCATAAGAGGAAATCAGGCAATAAAAAGAGGGGCCGCAACATCCAGCGGCCCTTGATTCTATTTTGTTTCGTATCCATTGGGGTTATTTTTTTGCCAACGCCAGGTGTCTTCGCACATCTGCTTAATATCGCGTTTTGCCTCCCAACCAAGGATGTTTTTGGCCTTTTCGGCGTTGGCGTAGACGGTATCGGGGTCACCCGGCCGGCGGGGCGTGATCACATAAGGAATTTTGACGCCGGATGCCGCCTCAAAAGCGTCTTTGAGTTGCAAAACGCTACAGCCCTTTCCGGTGCCAAGGTTGAAGGGTTCGCAACCCTGATGGCAAAGGGCCCAGTCGACGGCCTTAACATGCCCTTCGGCAAGGTCGACGACATGTATGTAATCCCGCACGCCGGTTCCATCAACCGTGTCATAATCGTTTCCAAATACGTTCAAATGCGGCAAACGACCAACTGCGACCTGGGCGATATATGGCATCAAGTTGTTCGGAATGCCGCGCGGGTCTTCGCCGATGGTGCCGCTTTCGTGCGCGCCTATGGGGTTGAAATAACGGAGTAGTGCAATCGACCAATCCGGCTCGGAGGCATATAAATCCCGCAAAATCTCTTCAATAAAATATTTGGTGCGCCCGTAAGGATTGATAGCGCCAAGCGGCATATCCTCAGTGAGCGGCATTGTTTTTGAAAGTCCATAAACCGTCGCCGATGAGCTAAAAACCAACCGTTTTACACCGAACTGTTGCATCACTTCAATAAGATAGAGCGTACTAATCAGATTGTTATCATAGTAGGTGATCGGAATTTTCGCAGATTCGCCCACGGCTTTCAGGCCCGCAAAATGGATCACGGCTTCTATTCTGTTTTCCGTAAAAATTTTGCAAAGCGCCGATTTGTCACGCACATCTTCTTGATAAAATTTGACTGGTTTGCCGACGATGGCCTCAACCCGCCGAATGGCCTCGGCACTGCTGTTATCGAGATTATCGATGACAACCACATCATACCCAGATTCCATTAGAGAAATGCAAGTGTGGCTACCGATATAACCGGCGCCTCCTGTAATGAGTACCGCCATATTCCTATCCCCTTTGTTTTATGGTCTATTGCCATTATAGCATGCTTGTCAATCGTTGATATACCACAATTTCAAAGCGATTCTTAACTTATGCGGCAAAGCCAACAACGCAACCTTAGGTTGCGAAAATTACGCTGAAAATCGCCTACAGCCGGCGGTTTTAAAACGGCCAAGCTCGCGGCGGACGTGGCGCGTCCCGCAGTGCACATGATACCGCAACCTCTGGCGCACGGGATCGGCAAAGCCAATCCAGCGGTTGTGGCAAGCATCCTCCGCTCACCTTTTTCATTCCAACCGCGCGAGGCCGAGGTTGGTTCAATCCGCCCCGCTGTGTAGATTATACCGCGTCGATCCAATCGGCAAGTTGTTCTAAGGACTTTCTCTTTTTCGGACGAAGCGGATCATCATCCGATGCATAACCGACCGCTAAAATCAGGCGAATCCTAGCCTGCGTTTTTAAAAGTGCCTGAAGCTTTTTTTCGTCAAACCAGCCGATGATGCAACTCGAAAGGCCAAGCTCGGT
>CASFAP010000063.1 GCA_949292695.1 uncultured Eubacteriales bacterium
ATGCTGATGGAGGCCTACGAGCACCCCGATCGCTACCCCATGCTGACCATCCGCGTCTCGGGCTATGCCGTGAATTTTCACCGGCTCTCAAAGGAACAACAGCTCGAGGTCATCAAGCGCACCTTCCACGAAACCGTGTAATGCAAGACAAAGGAATCCCCCAAGTGCCCTTGCAGGCGCGTGGGGGATTTTTTGCGTGAATGCCACAGTCCAATTACAAAGTCGTAAAGCAAAACACAAAAATGTCTAACTTTCCTGTTCGACTTTAATTTCACCGTGATTTTGTTCGTACTCTTCGATATACAAGACACAAAGACGCTCCAACAAATTGCTCAAGCTTCTTGTTTCACGTTTTGCGATATACCGCATTTTTTCTAGATATTCATCTTCAATATGAAATGTAAATGGGGTTTTGTTTGTTGGCATAAAATCTCACCCTTAATAAACAGTATCATAACAGTTATATATATATATATATATTCTACCAACAAAACTCAAAAATAATACAGCAACAGTTTAATAACGGTAATTTAACAGTTGCATATTTTATTAAAATTGTTATATACTATTGATAGTTGAGAGATTAAGTAATTATTTTTCTTATTACCACATAAATTGTTGTCTAACTGTTAAAAATTCATACATTCCTGAAATGAAGATCAAGAAATAGCGAGGTATTAAACTATGAAAGCCAAGCCCTACAGTGAACTCAAGAAAAACGCACGTGCGTATGAAATCATGCTCCAGCATGACGGCGGCAAACCCTTTGCCGAGCTGGCGAAAACCTATGGCGTCTCGGTGAACTGGGCCAGGCAAATCTATTGCCGGCAAAAATATATGCAGATCCACCTCTATCTGCATCGCATCGCCGCGGCCACAGGGCAAAGCGGGCGCGCGCTCTTCGACTGACTCCGGCAAATCGAGGATTGCTACCGCGATGGGCGCTATGTCTGCGCCTACTTGGAGCAGGAATATTCCGAACTCCTGGCGGCCTACCGCCAGGGCGAGCCGGAGATGCCGGAGGATTTTGTAAAGACCCTGCCGCCTTTGCGCACAGAGCTGACCGAGCGGGAAACCGAACAGATTCTAAAGATGCACGAATCGGGGCGGCTTACGTTCGGGCAAATCGGGCAAAAGATGGGCATTACTTCAGCCAAGACCCGGCACGCCTATAAATGGCACTACCACCATAAGGCGATGGAGGTCCTATCAAGGATGCAAGAGAAGCTGGAAAGCGAAGCCGAGAAAGAGGCGCTGTGGAATAGGTATTTCGGAACGAACATGTCCTCCAAAAGGCGGTATGAACTGCTGAGCCAGCGGCTGGCTGAAATGGAGCGGCAGAAAAAAGAAAATCCAGAGAAGACGCAAGAAGGCGGCTTGTTAGAAGCACAGGCAGAAGAACAGGGAATCCCGCAGGCGAGCGGCAATTTGGAAGCGCGAGAGGAACGGCCGGCCGAATGCGAGCGGGCGAAAAGCGCGCGAAGAAACGCCGGGGGCGAACAGGAAAAGGGCGATGGCGCGAAGGAGCCGCAAGCATAAAAAAGCAGGCCGAAAGGCCTGCTTTTTGCATGATTGTGAGCCTAAGATTGCGGAAGGCTCAGACAAAGTGGATGCTAGGATGGGGTCCGGGGAGGGCGGCGGCCCGCGCGCGAAGCGCGCAGGGACGCACCGGCGCCGAAAGCTGGAAGCCTTGGCGGCTCTTGTTCGCCCCAAAGCCGCAAAATCTCTCAAAGCGGCGCGTTCCTGCCGGTGCGCCCGGCGGCCGAAGGCCGCCTGGACCGCCGCCTGTATGCTTTACCGTATGGCCTGCGATGCAAGACGTTTGGCAATTAATTATTTTAATTTCTTTCACAAAAAGTTTACAAAAAAGACGGGGCCCTCCCTTGACAAGGGGATGGATTTTTTGTATAGTATTATAAAATTAATCGCTTAATTATTTAGCGATTAATTATTTATAGAAGCTACCATCTAAAAATTCCAATTGCACTGTTCGGGCCGCGCCGAGCGCCGAACCGGAAAGGCAAAACGCGCGAAAGATGGGCGCGCAAGTTTAGGGCTAACTGCCAAAGCGCGAGAATAGCGATTTACAGTTCGGCAAAAAAGGCCAGGATTCCACCCCAGGCGCCTCTTAGCGCGAGTTGCCGGAAATTTGCATTGGATGGAAAGGAGGAAACTGCTTGGCAAAATCCTATTACTTATTAAACGAAAAGCTTTTAAAGCTCAATGCACTCCGCCGCATTGTGAGCGGTCGGGCGGCAAATGAGGCCGGGCTCCATATGGGGCAGTTGCCGGTGCTCGAGTTTATCAAGCGCAACCGCGGATGCACCCAGAAGGACATCGCCGACGCGCTTCAGGTGACGCCGGCCTCGATCGCCCTCTCGACCAAACGGCTCCAGAGGGCCGGGCTTGTCGAAAAACGGGTGGATGAGACCAACCTGCGGCGCAACATGCTTTATGTGACCCCAAAAGCCGAGGAAGTCTCGTGCGTCTGCCGCGAGAAATTCGATGCCATCGACGCTGTCATGTTCCGGGACCTCAGCGAGGCCGAGCTCGACTGGTTCGACACCCTCATGACCCGCATGATCGAAAATTTGACAAACGAGTATCACATCGAGGGTGATGTGCACACCGTCATGGCATTGGCCTCGCGGGTGCACTCGCCGGCTCACACAACGGAGGAAGAAGCCTTATGCTGAAGAAACTCATGCCCTGCATAAAGGGCTACACAAAAGAGACCATCCTCGCGCCCATCACCGTTGCGGGCGAGGTTGCGCTCGAAATTTTTATCCCCTATTTGATGGCCAAGATCATCGACGAGGGCGTCGGCAAGCGGGACATGAATTATGTCATCTGGACCGGCGCGCTGATGGTTGTGATGGCGCTACTCTCGCTTTTATGCGGCGCGCTCAGCGGCCGATTTTCGGCGGTGGCCAGCGCCGGCTTTGCCAAGAATCTGCGCGGCAAGCTGTTCCATAAAATTCAGGATTTTTCATTTTACAATGTCGATAAATATTCGACCGCTTCGTTGGTGACACGCCTGACCACCGACGTCACCAACACCCAGAACTCCTTCATGATGATTATCCGCATGCTGGT
>CASFAP010000064.1 GCA_949292695.1 uncultured Eubacteriales bacterium
CGCCGGGCTGATTTTCGCCGCCCGGCAGTTCGCCAGGCTTCGCTCTTTTGTAGCCGCCGAAGTCGAATCCCCCAAAGAGCGGCAAAGGTCACACAAAAAACCTAGTCTTAAAAATTTCCTTGAAAAATTTGCTTTAAAAATTCACATTAAAAAACTTTTTGAAAAATTTACATAAAAGGTGGCAACAGCATTGACACAGGATTATTTAAAACTCAAAAGCGGTACCGACGTGCGCGGCGTGGCCAGCGACCTGTTCGGCAAGCCGGTCGATTTGACCGACGAGGCTGTCGAAGACATCGCCGCGTCCTTCGCAAGCTGGCTCGCGCATCGCACCGGAAAACCGACTGAGGCCCTCTCTCTCGCCCTCGGGCATGACTCCCGCATCTCGGCCGACCGCATTTCGGGCGCCTGTAAGCGCGCCTTGCTGGCCGCCGGCCTGCAGATTTTTGACTGCGGCCTGGCCTCGACGCCCGCCATGTTCCTTGCGACCCTCCGCTTAAAGACCGACGGCGCCATCCAGATTACAGCCAGCCACCACCCGGCCGACCGCAACGGGCTCAAGTTCTTCACCCCATCGGGCGGCCTCGAGGGCGAAGACATCGCCGCCATCCTTTCAGGCGCCATGCAAATTAAGATTGCGCGCGAGGCCGGCGAGCCCGAATCGGGCCGCGTAGCACTAAGCGCGAAGGGGAAGGTTGCGCCTGTTGCCTTTATGGATACCTATGCGAAGATTCTTCGCGACATGATCTGCGGCGACCTCGGTAGGCTTGCCGAGGAAGCCCCCCTTTCGGGCCTGCACATCGTCGTCGACGCGGGCAACGGCGCCGGCGGCTTTTACGCGACGCAGGTCCTCGAACCCCTCGGCGCCGACATCTCGGGCAGTCAGTTTTTAGAGCCCGACGGCCTGTTCCCCAACCACATTCCCAACCCCGAAAACGAAACGGCCATGCAGAGCATCCAGGCCGCCGTCAAGGCCGCCAGAGCCGACCTCGGCATCATCTTCGATACCGACGTCGACCGCGCCGGCTGTGTCGACGCCTCAGGCGAAGAGATCAACCGCAACCGCCTTGTGGCGCTGGCCTCGGCCATCGCCCTCAGGGGCAATCCCGGCGGCACCATTGTCACCGATTCGGTGACCTCCGACGGCCTGAAGGTATTTATCGAGCAAACCCTCGGCGGGGTGCACTACCGTTACCGCCGGGGCTATAAAAACGTCATCAATAAGGCCCTCGAGCTGACAAAGCAGGGCGTCAACTGCCCTCTGGCCATCGAGACCTCGGGCCACGCCGCCTTCCGCGAGAACTACTTTCTCGACGACGGGGCCTATCTTATCACCAAAATCGTAACCGAGCTGGCCAGAGGCAACCGCCCAGGGCAGATCATCGCCGCTTTGCAGGACCCGGCCGAGGCGGCTGAATTCCGGTTCGCCATCAAAGCCGAGGACTTCCGCGCCTGCGGCGAAGGGGTGCTTGGGCGCCTCGAAGCCTTCGCAGAGCGGCAAAGCGATATGAAGATCGCCGACGATAACCGCGAGGGCCTGCGGGTTTCGGTGCCGGGCGGCTGGTTCCTTCTGCGCCTGAGCGTCCACGACCCGATTTTGCCGCTCAACATTGAAAGCGACCTGCCCGGCGGCGTCGAGGCCATCGTCCAGCGACTGAAGCCCTTTTTCGCGGCCGAGCCGCAAATCGACGCGTCAATCCTCGAACAATAAAACCCTTCTCCGGCCGCAAAAAAGGCATTTTTACTAGGCGCGGACAGGAATTTTTCGGTGCATCCCGCTTTGGCAGGCGCGTCACCACCATCTCAGACGCATGAAAAAACCGAATGGCGCGGGGCCCGGCAAAGTAGAAGCTCGGACGCATTAAAATTTCGCGCTCATAACGCCGATTGTCCGGGGCGATGGCCCGGCTAAGTAGCGGCCCAGGCGCCCTAAAATAGCCCAATCTGCGCAAAGGTCGAATGGTTCGGGCGATGGCCCGGCAAAGCAGAAACTCAGGCGCCCTAAAAAAGCCCAATCTGCGCAAAGGTCGAATGGTTCGGGCGACGGCCCGGCCGAGTAGAAGCTTAGGCGCCCTAAAAAAGCCCAATTTGCGCAAAGGCCGAATGGTTCGGAGTGAGGGGCCGGCCGAGTAGAAGCTTAGGCGCCCTAACATAACTTCCCGTTTGTAGAAGCCGAATGGCTCGGGACGAAGACCCGGCCTAGTAGAAGCTTAGGCGCCCTAATATAACTTCCCGTTTGTAGAAGCCGAATGGCTCGGGGTGAGGGCCCAGCAGAGTAGCGGCTCAGGCGCCTTAAAAAACGACCCGCGTTTTCACGCGGGGCGTTTTTGCATTTTTAGGACTGCTTATTTGTCGTTGCAACCGCAACCGAAGATCTGATCGTCGCCGATGTCGCAGGGGCGGGGCGGGAAGAAGTCGTCGGTCGGGAATTTGATGCGGCGGAACAGATCGCAGGGATGGTCGGTGTTGTCGTCGCACTGCTTTTCCGGAATGCAGAAATCATAAACCGGAATGAGCATTTGCACGTTGCGGATCAATTGGACAATGGTGAAGAGGCCGAGCGTCACAAAGATGGTGGGCGTACCGCAACAAGCGTCGGTGACGACCGGGCCGCCGACACACTGCTGGCACACGCAGTTCGGAATGCAACACATGCCGTCGAAGCAGTCGCGGATTTCGCCGATGCGGGCCGACAGCGGGATGGGATCGACAGCCTGCACAACGCACTTGGGGCTGTTGCTGGTCCTATGCATCTGCTTATCCATCGCATCTTCGAGCGAGACCTCATTCGAGAAGACCTTGACGTTGCCGTCGCTTCCGAAGAGGATGACGCGCTTATTGAAATAGGTGATGCCGCGGATGACCTTCGGGCAACTGTGGGGCGCGACAAATACGTCGAACTCTACCACGAAGAAGAAGGTCAGATCGCACGAAAAGAACCCGCGGTTGAAATTGACGGGCTCGACATCGATGTATACGTTGGCAACCTCAGCAGAACGCACCCGCACGCTGACCGCGCAGTTGATGAGTTCCTGGCACTCCGGCGTGAAAAAGCAACGCAAATCCTCGAGGCAGTCCCTGTCGCAACAATTAACACATTGTACATACGATATATATGCATAATCAGTTGATTTTATTTCTATATATTGTGTTTACTTTTGCTTGCTTTTATATCCGCTCGAATAATCGCCTTTACATTCCCCGCGTATTTGTACGATCTTCCACATTCAGCTCTCGCTTAAGTGCCGCCTGCAACGCTTGCGAAAAGTTAATATGTGCCTTTTCTGCCTCGTAACAAAGCCAACTCGGGAGCGTGCAGTTTTTCTTAACAACTTTCATTTCGTTTTTGCGCCTGTATTCCGCAAAGTCAACGTCTACAAGAGAGACAATTTGTCCTTCTTTTGATTTTACATCTTTTACAGAGCTTGCAACGGGTATCGTTTTTCCGTCGTCCTCCATATCAATACCCATTAAGCCGATTGCGTCGCGTGCCATTTCGATAGCCTCGGTTAAGTCGTCCCCCTGGGTGTTGATATTAAAATCAGGGATAAACACAGTAAAGCCTTTTTCCTCAGGTATTAAAATAATAGGATATGAATTTTTCATATAGTAACCTCCATAATAAAAGATATGATATTTACAAGCAGGGTGAAGGGCGGGGCTTATTTCAGCCCTCGCCTTTTCATGATCGCCCTTGCTAAATTTTCTTTGATTTCTCGGTGCCTCGGAATTGTTTCGGTTTGAGTGCCGTTGGTGTATAGGTCGTGTCCCCCTCCGTTTCTTTTTAAGTGCCATCCGTTCTTCTCAAGTAGTTTTATCAATTCCGTCCGTTTCGTTTGTATCGCCTCCTCTTTACATTTCTTATTATACGCCTATAATACGTATATGTCAAGTGTTTTCTTGAAATATTTTGAAAAAATTTCCAAATAAAATAGCCCCGGCCTTCATGGCCGGGGCTGTTCTTTTATTTGACATAAATTTCGCCTTGATACTGCCCGCAAATCCAGCCGGACGGGATGCGAATCCATACATCGTTCCCTACCGTCTGTACTTCCAAGCATCGGACTTCCGTGCCCGGTTTCAGTACACCATAGGTCTGCTTGTAGGCGTGCTTTTGGCCGTCAGGTGTGAGTTCCGTGCGCTTTTTGACTGGGTTGTTTGTGCCAGGGCCGGTTCGGACATTGACCCCTACCTGAGTTTTGTATACTACGCCCACCGTGTAGGATTCCTCCGGTTCTGCCGTCGCAACCGGGCCGCGATATCCATCATCATACGTCGCATACTCGACATTTGGAATCCCGCTGATCGCATTGATATCCTGATACTTGCCGTTCACCCGCACGCAGTAGTGGCAGTGTGATCCCGTGGACTTTCCTGTGCTTCCCTCCACACCGATGACCTGTGTGACTTTGACGTGATCTCCTACCTTGACCCGAATCTCTGAAAGATGCCCGAAGTAGTACCCTTGATCGGTACCATCCCGCATGATTTTGATGTACTGCCCAAATCCCTGATTGTGGTTGTTCGGATTTTCCCAACCCGCAAATACCACTTCGCCATTTACCGTGCTGTGTATTTCTTTGCTGTCTACACCGACAAGGTCAAGCCCATCATGTGCCGCACCTTTGAATTTCTGCGATATTTTGAATCTTCCCATGTATGGCGAGTTCATTCTTTTTCCTCCTTCGGTTCTGTATATGTAAGCGCCGTCGCGCTGTCAGATACACCCTTTGTCGTCGGGTCTGTAATCGCGTTAAAGACCGACACTACGACGAGCCCTAATACATAGGGGTTGTAGAGCGCCTGCAACAGCGCGTTCCCGAGGACCGACCATGAGGTCAAGTCCTCCACGGTCAAGCCCATATACCCCAAAATCGGGAGTAAGACGGACAAGACGATTTGCGCCCAAAACAGCGGGTTTTTAATCCTTACCTTCCAGTTGATGCTCATACCTTTTCTCCTTTCTTTTATTTGTGAAACTGTTCCAAATCTGCGATACGGTGGTTAATGAC
>CASFAP010000065.1 GCA_949292695.1 uncultured Eubacteriales bacterium
TACTGAGCGCATCAATAAACTGGATATGCGGGAAAAGTGCATTCAGGAATTTATGGACAAAGCAAAGGAATACTTGGAGATGCCAAATCTGACACCTGAACTGCTGCGAGTGTTCATCCGCAGGATTGAGGTATACGAGAAACCGGAAAAGTATTCCCGCACTTGTGGAAACCCAATTGTTATTCACTATGCATTCCAGTTACCCGAGCAGAACGGTATGCCCGCTATTGAAGTCCTCGCACGTCCTACAGCAATGACTGCTTAAAAAGCAGTACCCGGAAAGCATTCTGCTTTCCGGGTACATACTACATACATTCTCCGTTAACGATATCCCGCAATAGCAGGGCCGGTTTTGATTAGTTGATGGGTACGCTTTGATTGTTGGAGGCCAACTCGAGATAATTAAGGAGTTTGTTGAAAGCGGCCGACGATACCATGCCGAGCGCGCCGTCGCCCACTTCCACCTGATACCGCTGATCGTTGTCTTTGCGGAACACCATGACGGTATCGGGAATAGACGCTTTTGTGTGGCGCATTCGAATCGTCAGAGACGGTTCGACATCGTCCAGATTTTTTTGCGTGTATTCGATCGCTTCCAGGCTGACAAAATATTGATAGAAATTCTGGAAATTCTCTTGATCGAGCTGTTTACCGTCAAGGATGATTGTAAAGTCTTCGCCTTCTGCCGCTTCCTCATCATAGGCGATACTGAAATCATAAGTTTTTTCTGGCGTTGTCGCGATAAAGCCGCTCAGCTCATTGAGCATTTCAAGAGTAAGGTATTTGTTGTAATACTCGGTCATAGAGGCTTCCACAAAGGGAATTGTAAAATTATCGATTTTATAAATGGCACGTCGTTCCTCGTCAATTGCGGCGTAATAGGTTGTGGTACTGCCCTCTTCCGCGGTGTCCTCCTCTGGCGCCGGGGCCACAAGGATGGTTCGGGTTTTGGGGCCCACCTGAATGCTGAGCGTAGCGATGGGGTTATCGAATCCGTATTCTTTCAGGTCCTCTTCTGTAGGATTGAAAACATAGGCCCCGGAGCAGGTGGTATCGACTGCCGCAAAATTGAGCAAATTTGCGGCATTATCGGCCAGACGGCGAACAGGGGATTCGATGATATAGGTGACATAGGTCGAAGTGTTATCCCCATCGTCATTGTTAGGGACAAAAACCAGTGGTGCGGTAAAATTACGGTTGTTGAGTGTTATTTTATCACAAGATGCCAGGGTGTCTTCATCGAAGTAACTCGAAATTTCGCTGGTTTTTTCAAAGGCGCGGAAGGCTGTTAAGCTTGCGAAGGAGACGTCCTTCACCTCATATTCATCGATTGTAGCCTTCTCTACAAGGTAGACTTCGTCGTGCCCCTCAAGTTTTACATAGGACCCCGTGGCGTCTGGGGATTCATCACCGACAAGAAGGGTGTATGGTTCGATGCCGCTACCACTTCGCCCCTCGACCGAAACCGTGATACGAGGCTGATCTAATCCGTAGTCGACGTTTGTATCGGTCATTTGCCGCATGGCTGAAACGCTGGCAACGGCGTCGGCGGTAAACCCGATGGTGGCCGAGTTGATCAGATCGCTATCGACGCCCTCTAAACTCCATATGAGCCCGGTGCTATCCGCATCGTTCTGCTCGGAAGAGGTGTCGTCTGCAACGCGAGAGGTGCACCGAACCGTTCCGTTTTCATTTGTAATCGAAAAGGCCGCAATGTCTTCCGTTTCATAATCGACAAGTTTAATTGACAGGTCGGATACGGCATTTTCGTCTTCCAGTTTCGGGATCAATTTAATGATTGCAAAGGTACCAGTAGCCACAATGGCAAGCACCAGCAAAACGATTAGGGAATTGCGAAGCATGCGCGTTCGCTTGGGCTTTTCGCTCTGCGTATGAACCGGGGCAGAAAAGATGGTTGAATCTTCTTCCGAATCCGCCGAGATGGGGACCGTGCCCTCCGGTTGCTCCTGTTTTTGCTCATGTGCGGAAAGTTCTTGCGGATTTTGTTCTTGTGTTCCGTCTTGTGGTTTTTCTGGTTTTTGATCCTGTTCCCGCGTTTCCAAAACTTCGGGATCGCGCTCGAAAGCAGGCTCGTTGTCCTTAGGCACTTGACTCATTTGTTCTTCCTCCTGATCCAAATTACGAAGCAGAGGACCAGCGCAATGATGGGAATGATAAAGACGAAGAGAATGCGCACAGTATTGATTTTCTGTGTAGACGGAGACTCGTTAAAGGCGCCAGTTGCGACGACCTTGGTGCTAAAAGAAATATTGCTGTCGCCGACACCGCTGGCCTGATTGGCGGCCGCGATGACAAAGCTCATGTTATCGACAATGGTGTAATCATCCCAGGTCCCCAAAATAAAGTCGGTGCTGGCAAAGGCGACAACATAGCTACTTAGTCCATTGGAATCATTTTCATAACTGGTGTCCCGCGTCAGGATTGCAACCGGATAGGCCGATTGTACGAGGGAGTCACTGGGCGTAAAGTTTTGATCGGTGCCAACCGGTGCGACGACCACCGATGCTGAGGTTTCCATCAGGGAGGAGGTGACTCGGCTGTCATAACGCTCATACGCTGTCCGCATGGGAACAAGGTTGCTACCGGCAAAGACAACGCTTTGATTGTTGACATCAGGAGTATATTCCGTCAACTGGTTGAAAACGCCCATACTGGTCGGGGACTGGTTCAGCTGATATCTCTCGTCGGTCTCATACAAAATGCCACTCTCGACCGTAATGCCCCAATCCTCCAAAAAGGTGTTAAGCCTTGGCAGTTCAGGGGAGGCAGTCGACGCAAAATAGAGCAGTCCCTTACCACGGTCGTTTCCGTTCTCGAGGAAGGTTTCGATGACTTCTAACTCTTCGGTGGCAAAGTCAGAGGTTGGCGCGACAATCAAAAGCAAGTCCGTTTCCTCTGGGATAGAGGTGATCATAGCTTCCGATGTCGTATTGACGACATAATTGTTGAGCTCTAAATTCTCGACAAGTTGTTCAGTTAAAGATGTGTTGGAATGATTGCCGAGGATCAGGGCCTGCGTGGACTCTTCAGAAGTAACATAATAGATCGCGCTAGTAAGGGCGGTTTCCACGTTCGATCCTGTGACGGTATAAACATCCATTCCATATTCGGCGTAACCCGAGGTGTCCTCAAGCTGATATAGATTCTCATAGGTTAAAATTTTGTTTCGGTTGATCGTTTTGCCGTTGAGCTCAAAGCTACATTCAACGATAATATCGCCATAGTACAGATTGGTGTTGGAAAAACGGCTTTGCACCTCGGCAAACGAGGGCTCCTGCGGGTCGGCATACACGATTTTGATATGATTGTTATAGACCGCGTAATCCTCAATTAGGGTGATGGTTTGGCGATAATACTGGCCGGTTACATCTTGGGCGGAATAGTAATTATAGGCGTAATAGGCCATATAATCACCAGTATAGCCGTCCTCGCTGGCACAGATGGTGACCGTTACATCTTTATCGACATCCCGAATATAACTGACGTTAGAGGGCGAAATGGTATTGCTCCGTTCCGCTGTCAGATCAATGGTAGTGTGGAACCGTTGGGCGATGGCATTGGATAGAATGTTGATTACAACCGCGCCTACCAATACGAGCGCAGTGATAACTGTGGCATACACTCCATGCCGCATTGCGACACGGTTGCGAAGTTTTTTCTGTTTTTGCTCGTCGGGTGTTTTTGTTGTAATGTCCTTTTTGCGAAATTTCATAAGCGTCCAGCCTCCTTTAAGCCCATCTCTTCTTCTCAAGCATCCGTACCGTTAAGAACAGGAAGACAAAAGTGACGCTCAAGAAGAAAACGACGTTTGTAAAATCGAAGGTCCCGCTTGCGAAAGTGTTGAATCGGGCGCTAAAGGAAAATTGAACCAAAATATTTCTGATCCATTCCACTGAAACTTGGTTTGCAAAGCTATCGACTAGCATCAGCAGGAAAGAGACAACGATACCGAGGATCGCGGCCAGTACCGAGCTTTCGGTCAGAGAGGACAAAAAGATCCCAATCGAGATCATACTGGCGCCGACGAGGGCCATGCCGATAAGGTTGTTGAAGAACAATAACCAGTTTACATCGGCATAGACCATCAAAATAAATTGGAATATGACGGTCATAGAAAAACCGAGGCCAAACAGAGCCATGGCGGCAAAAAATTTGCCCAATACAACACTGTGCAATTTGATGGGGGCGGTAAAGAGAGCTTGGTCAGTCTTCTGACGCCGCTCTTCGCTGAAAAGCCGCATGGTCAGAATCGGGACAACGAACATGACAATGAGGACCATGTTCATAAAAACGCTGGCGATATAGGCATAACTATTAGAAAATATTATATCAAAATACAACCCCGAAAACAAGAAGAAAATCGCCAGCACGATATAACCGATCGGAGATGTAAAATAAGCGCGGAATTCCCGCTTGAACACTGCGGACATCAGTCGTCTACCTCCTTTTGGGCAATGGTTTCAGATTCAGGATCTTCCGGGTCGGCAGATGCGTCATCTAGTGAGTCCGCATCGGAAGCGGCCGCGTCAAAAACAGTTGGGGCGCCAGAGGCGAGTTCAGCTACCATTTGCTTTTCAGCCTCAGACAATGAGGACTTTGGCGTCTCGGTCTTGGCGGCTTGCTTAAATAGTTGCTCGCCGTTATCGGCCGCGTCGGTCAGGCGCAGGAAGATCTGCTCCAGGGTCAGTTCGTTGGTCCGGAGCATAATCAGAGGCCATTTGCGATCGCTCAGTCGCTCAAAAATCGGGCGTCGAACATCGGTCTCGCGATCGGGTTCAATGAGGTAGTCATTGGAGCCTTCCTCTTTTTTACCGAGACAAGTGACACGTTCAACCCCTTTGATGGTTGCCAATAGACGGGTGACTTCTCGCACCGGGCCGATGACACGGGCGACAAGAGAATGGTCATTTGAGAGGTTTTTGGAAAGGTTGTCCGGCGTATCATCCGCGATGATGACACCCCGATTGATGACAATCACTCGTTCACAAACAGCCTGGACCTCAGAGAGGATGTGGGAGCTCAAAATTACGGTGTGGTTCTTACCGAGTCGG
This sequence comes from uncultured Eubacteriales bacterium, assembly GCA_949292695.1. GTDB lineage: Bacteria > Bacillota > Clostridia > Oscillospirales > Acutalibacteraceae > CANQSG01. The sequence continues at coordinate 5,073 of CASFAP010000065.1, forward strand.
GAGATGAGGCTCCGGATCTCAATAATCTGTTTGGGATCTAGGCCAACGGTCGGTTCATCCAAGATCAAAACATCGGGATTGCCGATCAGAGCCTGGGCAATGCCAACACGTTGACGGTACCCTTTCGAGAGATTTTTAATGAGACGGTCATATACATTCTCAATTTTAACGAGTCGGCAAATCTCTTCGATGTGAGGCTTACGCGGAAGCTTTACTTTTCGCAAATCATAAACAAAGGATAGATATTCTTTGACCGTCATATCCAAATATAGCGGCGGCAATTCAGGCAGATAACCAATGCGGCGCTTTGCCTGTTCGGGATTTTCGACAATGTCGAATCCATCAATCTGTACGGATCCGGTCGTAAAGGATAAATACCCGGTCAGAATGTTCATAATCGTGGATTTTCCGGCGCCGTTTGGACCCAAAAAGCCGACAACCTCTCCTTTTTGGATCGAAAAAGAAGCGTCGTCCACTGCAAGATGGGTCCCGTATCGTTTGCTTAAATGCGATACTTCGATCATATTGTTACCTCCTGCACAAAGAGAATTACACAGTTTAGAATAGCAGACAAATTTGGGGAATTTGTAAACTGTTTCTAAACAAACCGGCCATGTACCGGATTATTATACTACATTTCTACAAAAGTATCAATTAGAATTTTGTTAGGTACCATGCGGCTTGACGCCAGGTGTCGCTACGTGTAAAATAGAATAAAACCCTGCAAATTGAAAGGAGCATATTATGGCTGAAATCAAAGAATTTTGCGCATTGCGTTTTACAAAGCGCGCCGGTAATATCGCAGAACTCACCTGCCCGCCATACGATATTATCAGCGAAGAACAGCGCGCGGATTATCTTGCCACCAATCCAAACAATGTCATCCGGCTGGAATTGCCCGGCAAAACGGCGGCGTCCTATCAGCAGGCCGCAGAGGTGTTGCAGGAGTGGCTCGAGAATGGCATTGTAGCAGTGGATGAAAGGCCGGCTTTGTATCTTTATGAAGAGGCCTTTGAAGTTGATGGCAAGCACTATCGGTTCAAAGGATTTGTCTGCAGGGTGAAGCTTGAAGAATTCGAAAAAGGCATTGTGTTGCCGCATGAGGAGACCCTTTCGCGCGCCAAAGAGGACCGTATGAATCTTATGTGTGCGACGGGGTGCAATTTCAGCCAGATCTATTCTCTCTATTCTGATCCAAATGGGGAAACCCATGCAATTTTGGAGAAGCTATCCGCGCGTGAGCCGGATCGGTGCTTTACCGACAATGAAGGCGTGACCCACCGCTTGTGGATTGCTGAGCGCTCCCCTGAGACTCAACAACTTTGCGCACAGTTTCGCGACCGCAAGCTTTATATTGCAGATGGGCATCACCGATATGAAACAGCGCTCAATTACCGTAATCATTTGCGCGAGAGCGGCGTTTCGGCGCCAGACAGCGATTACTGCATGATGTTTTTGGTAGACCTCGAAAATGAAGGTTTAGTCGTTTTCCCGACCCATCGGATTGTTCGGGGGCTGAATGGTTTCGTCGCTGGCCGGTTGCCGGAGCAATTGAAGCGCAATTTTGAGGTGGTTCCCCAAACGGACCTAGCATCCGTGGAGGCAGGTTTAAAGAGGGCTTATGACGCGCACCAAAAAGCCTTTGGCTACTGCGATCAAAACGGGTACTGGCTGTTGACTTTAAAAGACATTGGCCTACTCGATCGCCGGTTCCCAGAGAAGTCGCAAGCGCTCCGGCGGCTAGATGTAACAGTACTACATAGCCTTATTTTGGAGGATGAGATGGGAATTGACCGGGAAAACATGGCCAATCAGAAAAACCTCACCTATACGCGCGATGCAAACGAGGCTGTAAAGGCTGTCCAGGCAGGCGCTAACTGCTGTTTCCTTTTAAATCCCACCCGTGTGGATGAGATCGCGGCAGTGGCATTGGCTGGTGAAAAGATGCCGCAAAAATCCACATATTTTTATCCCAAGCTTATAACCGGCCTGGTTATGAACAAAATAAGATAGGTGCTTTGCGGGACGGTACAAGAAAAGTATTGACAAGCCCGGTTCTTTCAGCTATAATGTATCAGTCCCACGCTATGGCGGTATAGCTCAGTTGGCTAGAGCATGCGGTTCATACCCGCAGTGTCATTGGTTCAAATCCAATTACCGCTACCAGCGGCCCGGTGGTCAAGAGGCCTAAGACACCGCCCTTTCACGGCGGTAACACGGGTTCGAATCCCGTCCGGGTCACCACGTCGGAGTTTGACTCCGACGTTTTTTTTGGCCAATCAAAAGCCGTTATGCAAATTGTTCAGGGAAGTTAAAGAATTCGGCTGGTTCCCGTTTGCCGGATGCAGGGCGGTGAACATAGCGGTTTGATTTGCATATCAATTATATAAAATAAGTGTAGTATAATGAATACAGGAGGAATGCCGTGTGCCGCAACATGTGACCGTTGTTCCGTATGATACCGACTGGCCGCGCCAATTTGAGCGAGAAGCGAATTTGATCCGCGCGGTATTGGGAGAACAGTGCGTTGCCGTTCATCACATCGGCAGTACAGCGGTGCCGGGTCTACAGGCCAAACCGATCATTGACATTATGCCGGTTGTGACGACACTGGCCCGAATTGAGGATAAAAATGCGGAGTTCGTGGCGCTCGGGTATGAGTGTATGGGCGAATTCGGAATTCCCGGCCGTCGGTATTACCGAAAGGGCGGAGATCACCGCACGCATCAGTTGCACTTGTTTTCTGTTGTTGACCAGGAACAGATCGAACGCCATTTGGCGGTCAGGGATTATCTGCGGGCTTTTCCCGCAGAGGCTGAGGCCTACGGGGCGCTGAAAGCTGATTTGGCGCGCCGCTTTCCAGAGGACATTGAAGGATACTGTGACGGTAAAGATGTCTTTGTACGTGCGCTTGAGGCCCGCGCGCTGGCATGGCGTCATGTGCAAGATAATAAATAAAGACCCCAATCGGGGTCTTTTTTATTGTGTTTTTTCTCGCGTGCGCTTCCAATAAGCACCCATACTATACCCTGGCAGACCGCTGACCTCTTGCGTAAGATAATCTGATAGGCTAATCTCTGGTTGCCAGGCTTCGGCTTTAGCCATGCTGTCAAATTCAATCTCAGCATAAAAAAAGGTGGTTTTCCGCCCCGGATCGACCTCGCTGACTTCTAAAATATTGCCGTCAGTTAACCTGTAACGCCGGTGCAGTTTATAGATTAAGTCCTCGCCGGTAAAGATTTTGAGCGCTTCAAAATGATTAGCATCAATTTCAATTTCAACCTCTTGCCGGGCAATCGTGCCCTTACTCTTAAGGCATAAAATATAGTTGGAGTTTGAACCCGTTTGCATTTTTCGAATTCGAACAGTCGGTTTATGGCTGATATATCCCTGCCACATTTCGCATTCCAGACAAGGCTCCAGGCTCGGCCAGCCCTCTACGATCCATTTGCGTTCAATTTCAAGATGATTCATGCGGAATCCCCCTTATTCGTTATTGTAACACAAATTGGTTGATTCGTCACTCCTTTTGTCAGGCGTAAGAAATATTGTGGCTACGATTTTTCAACTTTGCCTATGTAACTTCTATTTAACACTTTGAAAGCCCCAAAACCAAGGAGGAAAAGGGTAGGGCAGGAGAACTTTGATTTAATAAAGATTTTTGAGTAAAACCAAATATCAACAAAAAAAGATAATAAAAGGTAAAAAAAGAGTTGACAGGAGGGAGAAAAGGGATATAATAAGGCCACAAAATTGTGAAAGAAATTGGAATTTATAGAAAGAATAAAAGAAGGAAAGACGAAAAAAAACAACTGTGCGTGTGCGAAAGCAGGAAAAATGACAATTGAGAGTGGGAAGGCAAAAGGCGCAAAGGAAGTATAATCTTGTCGAAGGCAGGGAAAGCAATGGACGAGATAGAAGAAATGCGCGAACGGATACGAAACCGGATCACCCAATTGCGAATGGAGAAACACGTATCGGAGTACCGGATGAGTTATGAGCTGGGAAGGAGCAAAAGTTATATCAACAACATCGTATCGGGGAAATCGATGCCGGCATTAGAGGGACTGCTGGAGATTTGTGTTTACTTCGGAGTGACACCGAGTGAGTTTTTCGAGGAAGACAGCCGGAGCCCGAGGATGTTGCAGGAATTGTATCGGCGAGCGGAAGGCTTGCGTAGAGAAGACATCGAGTTACTGATCGCAATGAGCGAAAGGTTACAAGAGAAAGAATCGGAAGAGACGGCATAAAGGAAGGCGAAGAGCGCGACGTGGAAGGGTTGGAGGCAAGGTTGCGATTGATGCGCCAAGAGCATGATGTCAACCAGGAAACAGTGGCGCAGGCACTGGGGATCAGCCAGCAATACTACTCGCAGTACGAGCGAGGGAAACGGCAGATTCCAGTGCGACACATACGGAAGTTATCGGAATATTATGGGGTATCGAGCGACTATCTATTGGGATTGATTGAATACCCAAGACCGTTGGAGAAGGAGCACGCAGAAGTACTGGATGGCCTATTGCGAGAGGCGAGTGGGTTACCGAAAGATACCTGGAAAAAAGCGACGGTGCTATTGCGGAACTTAAGGTGGGGACATCTAAACAAAAAGAGATAAGTGAGCGAGAGATCAACAACTTCTGACCTCTCGCTCACTTTTATCCTACTTGTAAAGCGCTTAAGTCTGAAATGACGAAAGTAGGTCGTTGCGCGGCGCCGGAAATATCGCCTGACTTCGTCTCACCGCTGAGGACCAAGGCAGTATCAATGCCCGCGTTAACACCGGCCGCAATATCTGTATAAAGCCGGTCGCCAACCAAAATCGCATCGTGTTTCGCACATTCGGCTTTCTCAAGCGCAAAGTCAATCATGGCCGGTTGTGGTTTGCCAAGGAATTTGGGAGTCCTACCCGTTGCATGTTCCAATGCCTGCGCAATGGAACCGCAATCAGGTACATAACCAAATTCTGTTGGGCACACAAGATCAGGATTGGTGGCGATATAATCGACACCCTCCCCCAACAAAATACAGGCGTCCTTTAACTTTTGAAAGGTCAGCTCCGTATCAAATCCCATAACGAGGCAGGCAATTCCCGGCTCTATATAGTCGGTAATTTGTAGGCCTGAACCACGCAAAGCCGCCTGGAATGAGGCCGTACCCAACGCGTAGATGCGGTCCTGCGCATGGTGTATACGCAAATGCCGTATTGTTGCGTCTACGGAAGTGACAAAGTCAGAAGCCTTGGCCTCGATACCCATCCGGGCTAATTTTTTCACATAAGCTAGGGTACTTTTGGAAGAATTGTTCGTTAAGAACAGATAATTTGCACCGATTTGTTTCACCCACCGTAAAAAAGGAAGGGTACAGTCAAAAAGCCGGTCACCTAGGTAAATCGTACCGTCCATATCCAGTAAATATAGTTTATACTTTCGCAATTACAAACACCCTTTCGCATCAAGCGCGCTCTTGCGCCGCAAAGCGGAGTATGCTATACTGAGATTAACATCCACCTGGCAAAAATGGGCCTTCTGCGCAAGATCTGCGCGACGCTATACAATATCAGACCGGTTGGGTAAAGACAAAAGAAAGTGGGAAACAGGATGCCAAATGATCAATATCAAAGTCCGTTTTGCACCCGTTACGCGGGCAAGGAAATGCAATATCTTTTTTCGCCTGACAAAAAATTTACAACTTGGCGCAAGCTATGGATCGCACTAGCCGAATCCGAAATGGAACTCGGTCTCCCCATCACACCCGAGCAAATCGAAGAATTAAAAGCCCATGCCGATGACATCAATTATGATGTCGCGGCCGAGCGAGAAAAACAGGTGCGGCATGATGTTATGGCGCATGTCTACGCCTATGGCCAACAGTGCCCGTCGGCCAAAGGGATTATCCATTTAGGGGCGACCTCCTGTTATGTTGGTGACAACACAGACATTATTATTATGAATGAAGCACTGCACCTTGTCAAACAAAAATTAGTGACACTCATCCGCCTGCTGGCAGACTTTGCTTTGAAATATAAAGATCTTCCGACATTAGCCTTCACGCATTTTCAGCCGGCCCAACCGACAACGGTCGGGAAACGTGCATCCCTTTGGTTATATGACCTGATTCTTGACCTGGAGGAGATCGAGTATCGCATTTCGACTATGCGCCTTCTTGGTTCCAAAGGCACAACCGGAACACAGGCTAGTTTTGTAGAGCTGTTCGATGGGGATGAAGAAAAAATCAAGGCGCTTGAAGTCAAAATCGCCCAAAAAATGGGTTACAGTGCAGTCCAGCCTGTTTCTGGCCAGACTTATTCCCGCAAGATTGACAGCTTTGTGCTCAATACCCTTTCAGGTGTTGCCCAAAGCGCAATGAAATTTTCGAATGACATCCGTTTATTGCAACACTTAAAGGAGATCGAGGAGCCATTTGAAAAAAATCAGATTGGTTCTTCAGCTATGGCATATAAACGCAATCCCATGCGAAGCGAACGGATTTCTTCCTTGGCAAGATATGTCATAGCGGATGCCATCAACCCTGCTATCACCGCTTCAACGCAATGGTTTGAGCGCACCCTTGACGATTCTGCCAACAAACGAATCTCGGTTCCCGAGGCATTTTTAGCTGTCGACGCCATTCTTAATTTGTATATCAACGTGGTGGATGGACTTGTTGTGTATCCAAAGGTAATTGAGCAACACCTTCGCAAGGAGCTTCCCTTTATGGCAACAGAAAACATTATGATGCGAGCTGTCAAGAAGGGCGGCGATCGGCAAGAACTTCATGAAGCGATCCGCATGCATTCCATGGCGGCGGCCAAAGTGATCAAAGAGGAAGGCGGAGAAAACGACCTCGTCGACCGAATCGCGGCTGATCCACTTTTTGCAATGAGCAAGCAGGAAATTTTAGAGATTTTGCGGCCCGAGAATTTTGTGGGCAGAGCGCCAAGGCAGGTCGAGGACTTTATTCACGATGTTGTGCGCCCAATCCTTGATGCCAATGCCGATTTGGCTGAATCCTATAACCAATTATATGTGTAACATAAAACCGGCGGGGTAGGATTGCTTTCCCAGCCGGTTTTTTAGGGGATTTTAAAGTGCTTCAAAACAAATATGACGATCCAATCTTTTTTGAAAAATATGCACGGATGGAACGTTCTCAAAAGGGCCTTGCCGGTTTGGGAGAGTGGGAGACATTGCGTACAATGTTGCCCGATTTTTCCGGAAAACGTGTGCTTGACCTCGGTTGTGGCTATGGATGGCATTGCCGCTATGCCGCAGAACACGGCGCAAAAGCGGTCATCGGAATAGATTCCTCCTGGCGCATGCTGGATGTTGCGCGCCAAAAGAACCAGCTTCCCACCATTACCTATCTGTGTCAGTCCATTACCGACCTCGATTTTCCAGATGTGTCATTTGATATTGTAATCAGTTCGCTGGCGTTCCATTATTCGCCCTCATTTGAGGAAGTAGTTTTAAAAATTGCGAATTTGCTGATCCCAGGTGGTTTTTTTATCTTTTCAGTGGAACATCCAATTTTTACGGCCGCCGGAAGCCAGGACTGGACATATGACGAATTCGGCAACCGCCTACATTTCCCTGTTGATAATTATTTTTATGAGGGGAAACGGATGACCATATTTCTTGGTGAGCCAATCAAAAAGTACCATCGCACTTTGACAAGCTATGTAGAAGGTATCTTAAATGCCGGACTTGAACTTCTAGACCTAAAGGAGCCTATGCCACTAGAATCCATGCGGGCGCGGCCGGATATGGCAGATGAGATGCGTCGTCCGATGATGTTAATACTTTCGGCACGTAAAGCAATTTGAATCTGTTTGTGCCAGAAAGGAAAAGGGGAACGGGAGGACAAAAGATGTTGACCTCCCGCTCCCCTTTATTTCTTTTCGTATAGGTGCGCCCACCTTAAGTTCCGCAATAGCACCGTCGCTTTTTTCCAGGTATCTTTCG
>CASFAP010000066.1 GCA_949292695.1 uncultured Eubacteriales bacterium
TAGCGTTCTGGAATTAGCTGATTTGTTCCGCCCTGACAGCGATTATATTGGCGTCATCAGTCGGGAAATCCTACGACAGATGAAAGAACAAGTCGAAGCCGGTGAAGCCGATTATTTTATTCCCGGTGGCATTTGGTCGGAGGATGAGTGCTTCAAAGAAATTGGTGCCGATCAAAACTTTTATCTCGACGATCAAGACCGGCTGGTGATTGTATTTGACGAATACGAGGTGGCACCTGGCAGTATGGGAATACCGGAATTTATCATTCCGACCGAGATACTGTGCGAAATTCTCCAACAACCGTCCCTCATCGGTTAGGGCCGATCAAGCGAGAGGTGAACCGATTGATTCGAATTGGAATATGCGATGATAGAAAAGAAGAAATAGAAAAGTTGCAGGAATACGCCACATGGTTTTCTAACCGACATCCGGAAATTGCCTTCATGGTGGATGCGTTTATATCTCCATATGAACTTTTGCAGACGGTTTGCGACCATGGCGGGTATGACTTGTACCTTTTAGATATTATTATGCCGCACCTCAGCGGCATTGACATCGCGCGCAGAGTGCGGGAACGAGGGGAAACGGCAGAGATTCTGTTTTTGACCACTTCCCGAGAATACGCGGTGGAGGCCTTTGGAGTTAAGGCCTCGGGTTATCTGATTAAGCCGGTCCAAAAGGCCGATTTTGAGAAGGAAGTGCTCGGCTGTATTCGGAACTTGGCACCCAAAGAAAATCCTGCCATTTTGCTGAAGACCAGAGATGGGCTTCGTAAGCTTCAAATCCTAGAGGTCGTTACAGTTGAAAGCTTTAATCACAGACGCTTTTGTACGCTTTGTGACGGGACGGTAATTGAAACATCGGCCACCTTATCTTCTTTGTTCGAACAGTTAAAGGAGTACCCCTATTTTTTTCTTCCCCACAGGGCTTATATCGTAAATCTGGAATATGTAAACGGTTTGACTTCAACTGACCTTATATTGACCGATGGTAGGCAGATTCCTATTTCTCGCAATCTCTATTCAAAGCTGAAAAAGGCGTATATGGATTATGTCTTTCGAGCTTAAACCTTAAAGATCTGGCTCTTGCATTTCACGCAGGAAAAGCGACATTTCACGCAAGGAATGCGCTTTTCCTGTTTTTTTTGCTTATGTGGCAATTAGAAACGGATGGATCAGAATGAACAAGGGAAGGCGATGAATTATGAAATGGTACCGCAAAAAGCCAAAGCCTGCATTTTGAGGACGTACTCGCTTTAACTGGGCACTGGATACCAACGGGCAACTCGGGGACAGAATGGCGAAGTTGGCCGGGCAGTTTTCGAATCGAACGGAGGAAGGAATACACGCAAAAGTCGCTGGAACTATTTCATCAGGATGGGCTAAAGATCACAGGCGAGGAACTTAAATTACGATTGGTGCTACGGCGGGAAATCGTTCAAATGCTGTTGCACAGGGATCAAAAAGCAGACTGAAGGAACGAACAGCGGCCGCTACTTACGAAATGACATAAGATCAGGTCCTTATGAATGATAAACGCTATAGCAATGCCCAGATAAAGTAGATGGAAATTTTTTATGATGTCATTGGGAAGAAGAAACAAAAGTCTATTTTGAAGAGAATAGAAAACAAAACTGCCCTTCAGGGGTCCCGATAGCTTGCCGTCGGCAGAGCATTTCGGCCCCGAGGGGCAGTTTTTATTGATTTGCAAAAATTCGCCGGCAGGCCGATGCGTTCCTCCACAGCAAAAGCACAATACCCCTTGCGCAGTTTCCATAGACAAAAAAATTACTGCTTGAGCTTGGCCGTTTCGCGTTGCGCCATAACGAGGTCATAATAAACTGACTTCTGCGCCATGAGTTCTTTGTGGGTCCCCATTTCAACCAGTCGCCCCTCATTCAACACGAGCAACCGGTCTGCGCCTCGCAGAGTCGAAAGCCTGTGAGCGATGGCAAAGGTCGTTTTTCCTTCGACCAAATGAGACAGTGCATCCTGAATCTTCTTTTCGGTTTCGGTGTCAAGCGAGGCCGTCGCCTCATCCAAGATAAGAATTTTCGGGTTGTGCAGAATGGCGCGGGCGATCGCAATGCGTTGCCGCTCGCCGCCCGATAGGGTATAGCCCTTTTCGCCGACTCTTGTGTTGTAAGCGTCGGGTAGTTGCACAATAAACTCATGCGCGTTGGCGATCTTTGCGGCCTCAATGACCTCCTCAAAGGTAGCGTCGGGCTTGGAATACCGGATGTTGTCAAGGATGTTTCCGTCAAACAAAAAGGTCTCCTGCAATACAACGCCAATCTGACTGCGCAGTGCGTGCTGAGATATGTCGCGAATGTCAACGCCGTCGATGAGAATACGGCCTTCTGTGGGATCGTAAAGGCGCATAATCAGATTGATGAGTGTCGATTTTCCGACACCTGAAGGGCCTACAATGCCGATCATTTCGCCCGGTTCTACATGGAACGAAATACTGTGCAACACCGGCTGATAGGTTTTATATCCAAAAGAAACCGCTTCAAAATCAACCCGACCGATGATTTTGAGATCCACCGGCTTTTCGCTTTCGCGCACTTCACTCTTTTCGTCGATAATTTCAAATATTTTGCCGGCGCTGACCGACGCGTCAGCGATCTGCCGCGGAAGACCGATTGACCAGCGTAGCGGCCCGTAAATCATGGAAATATAGGTGCAAAATTGGATGAGCTGGCCGAGTTGCATTTCTTGCTTTAAGACCAGATTGCCTCCAAACCATAGAACGAAAAACTCGCCGATCGTCGCAAAGAAGGTTAAAAATGGCACACATTTTGCCCAATAGACCTCAGCCTTTGTCATAGCTTGCCGTTGCTCTTCCACGGCGGCCTTATATTTTTCAATTTCCAACTCTTCATTGCCGAAAGACTTGACAACCCGAACGCCGCTTAAAATATCATGGAGCACCGAAGTCGCTTTCGCGCCCTTCCGCCAGGCCTTCCAGTACCGCATGTCCATGATTCGCAACAGTTTGCGCATGGCAAAGATCAGAGGCGGCATCGGCAATAAAACCAGAAGTGCCAGCCGCACATCGGTAATCAGTAGAATCATGGAAATGACAAGAAAACTGAAGACCTGAACGATGGCGTCCCGCCCTGTTGAGGAAAGGAAATTTTGAATTTTGTCAGTGTCGCCCGACATGCGGTTCATCAGCGCGCCGGCGGTGTGCGTCGAAATTGATTTCATGGAAAGCGCCTGGATTTTTTCAAAGAGAAGCGACCGGATGTCGCGGGATACACCGTTGGATAGCTTATTTGAGGTTTTTAACGTTGCCCGCGAGAGGATAACGCTGACGACGTGAAGCGCAAAATACAGGCCAATTAAGCCAAATAACCCTGCGAGGTGGTCGCGGTTTTTTGGGACGATATAGTCGTCGATGACCAGGCGCATAATGTAAGGGTTGATGATTTGAAAAATTTGGGTCGCCACGGTAAACAGAATCGAAAAGGCGAACAGGGAACGATAGGGCTTGCATAGACGAAACAGCCGGAGCAAAAGCTTTCCCTTTTTTTCGCAGTGAAAGCACCTCGTACTCCCCGGTGCAAATAAATGACCGCATTTTGGACAGATATATTCGTCCTGCGCTTCATCGTATTCAGGGAAAAAACCGTGCCGCTCCCAATAATCCAACATTTTTGAGAGTTCGGCATAACGCAAAAAATAGCGTTCGGTAAAACAGCAGAGATTTTGCGCTTCGCCGTCGGCCTCCAAAAAGAAGGAACCGCTTCCCATGTTGTGCTCGACCTGGAAATGGCGGCAGGTAGAGAGCGCAAAGCGGCGATACAACTGGCCATCTCGAAAGACAAAAACAGATTGCTCAGTCACAACGAGAAAGCCGTCGATCGCCTCTCCAAAAAAGTCAAGATCAAAGGGAAGCGAAAAAACGACGTCTCCGTCGAGTTGCCCTGCGATGGCTTCGGGCAGGCAGAAGATGAGTTTCAAATGCAGTCCCTCTTTCGGTTGGTTATCGCATCGGGCCAGGTTTATAAAAAGATTTCAATTCTCTGGCGGCTGGCGGCGTCCATTTCGTTAAAGTTCTCAATTTCATAGAGATTGCCCTCAACGTCGCGAATGCTGACGGTTTGCCCGTGGATGATGCGAATGTTGGAAGCGCTGTCTGCGATGCAGATTTCTTTCTCTCCACCGGCCGTCATGGCGGTGAGATAAAGATATCCCATCTTTTCATGCGCTTCTTGAATTGAAGTGACTTTTGGAATGTAGTATTTGTATTGCAAATATCCTCGAACAACTTTTTGCCCGTCTTTTGGCAGAGCGTTAATGTCATCAAGGATGCCAACTTCCTCGTGATCGACAAGAACCGAAATGTAATTGTCTTCATAAAAATAGGGGAAAAGACGGGTCAAGCTGACCTTTGGATAATAGTCCTCGCCGACACGCAGAGATAAAAAGCCACTGTCTAACAGCTTGAATTCTGCTAGTTTTGGGTCAATATGGCCGAGCACCTTGATGGGTGGGCGCTCGCGCTTTTCTTGCTCAGGATGCGGATGCATACAATCCCGCCTTTCGGTTAAAATGATGGCCTTTGCGGTTGGGGCTCGGCGTCGCCACCGCCGCCGATAAACTGGAATGCCTCGGTTTGCAGGCGGTGCAGATTGTAGTACCGGCCCCTTTTGGCAATCAACTCTGCATGCGTGCCCATTTCGGCCAGTTCGCCGTGCTCGATGACTGCAAGCTGGTCGGCGTCCCGCAAGGTCGAAAGCCGGTGGGCAATGGAAAGAATCGTCCGGCCCTCTTTAAGCCGACTGATCGCGCCTTGGATTTTGCGCTCGGTGCGGGTGTCCATGGAGGCTGTCGCCTCGTCTAAGATCAGGATCGACGGCTTTTGCAGGATGGCCCGCGCGATGGAAAGGCGTTGCCGTTCTCCGCCTGAAAGCGCGACGCCGCCGGCGCCGATCAGTGTGTCATAGCCCTCAGGTTGTTTTAAAATAAATTCATGTGCAAAGGCGGCCTTCGCGGCTTCAATGACCTCTTCCATGCTGGCCTCAGGGCGCGCATAGCGGATATTGTCGGCTATGGTGCCGATAAAAAGATAGGTCTCCTGTGAAACTACGCCAATGTTGTGCCGCAAGTCTTCAAAGGCTATGTCACGAATATCGACTCCGTCGATTAAAATGCGGCCTTCCGTAACATCGTAGAGCCGGCTGATCAAATGAATGATGGTCGATTTTCCGGCCCCGGTTTTTCCTACAATGCCAAACATTTGCCCCGCTTTGACCTCAAAAGACACATCTTGAATGACCGGCCTTCCGGGATCGTATTCAAATGAGACATGTTCGAGCTGAATGTTGCCTTGCATTTGCGGTAAACGCACCGGGTGTTCTGCCTGCCGCACTGTGGCTTCGGCGTCTAGGATTTCAAACATTCGCTGGGCGGCATCAACGCAACGCGCCCAACGGTTACCCAAATTAAAAAAGAAGTTGATGGAATTTGCGAGCATTCCCGAATAGGAAAACATGGCGTTCATGCCGCCCAGCGTCAAATTGCCGAACAAAATAAAGACTGCGCCTAAAGCCAACAGCAGAGTGTTCGTCGTATTATTTAATAAAGAAACAAAGGGCATGACATTGGCAAACCGGTCGGCTTGATTGTAGTTGGCGGTGTAGAGCGCGTCGTTTTTGACTGCATACCGCCCGATCTCTTCTTTCTCTTTAGCAAAGGCCTTAACGACCCGTTGTCCGTTTAATGTGTCGCTCAAAAAGGCGTTGGCACTGCGGAATGCGATATGTACTTTTCGGTGAAGTGGGCGTTGTTTTTTGTGGAACCGGCGAAAGAGAAAAGCGGTCAATGTAACCATTGCGGCGACGATTAAGGTCATCGGAATATTAATCCAGAACATTGTTGCTATAAGACCGACAATGGTGATAAGATTAACGAGGGTGTAGGGAATTGTATCTTCAAAAAACCAAAAAATATTGTTCGCGTCGTTTTCAACGCGGGTCATCAAAGAACCGGTCTGCTTGTTGGTAAAAAAAGCGACCGATAACGTTTGAAGCTTTGAGAAAATCTGTGTGCGAATATCGGCCGTAATTTTTGGGGTAATGTGGGCGATCAGAATGCTGTAAATCGCCGATATTGCCGTACTCAACAGGTTAATTAGCGCGATACTCAGGACAATGGCGGCGACCTGGCCATAAAGCCGGCCACCCTCCGTTAGGACTTGATCATAAAGCAGTTGCGAACTGAAATAGGGCAAAATCAGGCTGAGGGCCGTGCTGACGGCAATGGAAACGCAGATCAGCACAGCTTCCTTTTTGTAGTTTAAATACATCCGTAAAAGGCGTTTAAAGGTTGATCCTTTATCCATGCAGTTCGGGCAGACCTTGCGCATTGGATCGGGATATCGTTCATGACATTTTGGGCAGAAGTCTTCGGACCCTTTTAACTGGCTGTCATCAATCGGGTCCCCGCGCTTTACTTTAAATAGCCGGTCGATAAACTTATGGAATCGGTCGCTTTGTCCGAGCGATAACCGCGCCAGTTGGCATGCCGTCCCATCCACTTTCGTTAAAACAAGGCGTGCGGTGGTCAGTTGCCGGTCGAGTTCTAGCTTTTCTATTTCGGCAAGTGGAATTTCAGTGTAAGATGAAACATCAAAGGATTCCGCCGTTCGGATGGTCCTGCGCCCGCGGCGCTTGCGAAGTATCTTTTCATAACCAGTCAATATATAAAGTTTGTCATAATCAAAGGTCAGGTATGTGTCGATGTAGTTGCCTTCTCCGTCGAGGTCGGCCCGCACACAGTAACATAGGCGTGTGATATCGACGCCACGTACAACCAAGGCGTTTTCAACACTTTCTGACAAAGCGGTAAAATACTGCAAGCGGTTCTCCTCTTTTCAACCTAATCCGACGTTTCACTCAGCTTGTTGAATGAACTTAGTATAATACAAATTTTTCAAAAGGACAAGGTTTCTTTCATAATCTCTTTTGAATTTTTTGTTTATTGAAATATGCGATCTATTTTCTGTATTATCCCTATCAAGTAACAGAAAAAATAGTCGAAATAAATCGGAATTGAATTTTTGCTCCAAATTTTGGAAAAAATAACGCCAAAAATAGCGTAAATTTAGTACGCTATTTTAGACGTATATTACAATATGATCAACGTAGAACTTTTTCATATCTGTCAGGGAGAGATACACATGAAGCCATATATAGAAATCATACGTGAATTGCGAGAGGATCACGATTTAAATCAGCAGAATGTAGCCGATATCCTAGGGACGACACAACAGGTCTATTCGAGATATGAAAATGGAATCAATGAACTGCCGGTCCGGCATCTCGTCACACTATGCAAGTTTTATGATGTCAGTGCCGACTATATTCTAGGATTAAATTTCGATCAAAAATCTTCTAAAAAATGAGCGAAGGCCTTGCCTTCGCTCATTTTTGAATACTCAAAAATCACCAGGAAACCCAAAATGACCACTCGGAACTACCATAAGAGGCGCCGGGAAAGGTCTCACCGGTTTGCGCGTAAATATTTTCCCCAGCCAACTGAAAAACGTACGATAAATCATAATAATCCAAAACCCAATCGCTATCCAGATGGGTTGGCAGGACTGACTCGGGAATTAAAAATTCGACCTGCCTGACAGAAGAGCCGTAACTATTGGCGATCATATAAGCGATCTGATTTTGCGCTTCTTCAAGCTCTTTTGAGAGAGCAACGCCCATTTGATAAAAGTAACATTGATCCAGTGAAGTGCTGAATGGACGGTGAAAATTATCCATCGAGGCAACAGTATATTGCGATTCTATCAGATTGTTCCTAAAATCATGATCCCGCAATATCATGTCGTCATTCAGGTTAAAATAAGTATGCAGTGGTTGTTCTCCTAGATCATCCCAGGTGGTGTCGACATGGTACCATTGTGAACCCAATTGCACCATATTCCACATATGGCCCTGCAGATTTTCGTCTCTGCCAACGATTGGAATGCAATTCAGTCCATAGCGGTTGCAAAGCAATTGAAACGCCCGGGCGTACCCTTCACATACGGCGCTACCGCGGATTAGCGCACCGTAGGCTGTAAAGTCCAGCGCATTTGTGGCGCCATAATTATATTCGGTTGTTTCACATACGAAATCATGCAAAAAAAGTTCCAGCTCATATGCTGTGCTTCCCTTTGCTTTTTGATCAAGCTCCGTCAAAAGCTGATCGAGCTCTTGGCGCATTTGATCCCGCTGTGAAGTGGTCACGAGATAGTGAACCTGGCCATTGCCGCTGGTCGTATAATCAAAGGCAACGTAGGCAGTTCCGTCGGCGTTTTTGCCGATGATATATTCTGAAGAAAGCCAAAAATACTCCGGATGATCCCTTAGGATGCTCACATAAATTAAATTCAAATCCTCTTGCGTGCAATTCCCGACTTGAATTCGACCAGAGCGCATTTCGAGGATGGCCTCTTCTATCGTCTGATAAATCTCCTGTAGCGAAGTATCCAAGTGCGAATAGTACCAATCAACCGTTTGCGAATCTGAATTTGGCAGGTCCGGTTGCGCAAGTTTTGGCGGAAATGTCGCATCTATATGTATCGATGTTACATTCTGCGCCGCAGAAGATGAGTCCAGCGATCCTGGATTTTGCCCTGCGGGTGCACTCGTTTCTCCCAATGCGATCTGTGATTCATCTGAATAAGAAGTTGTAATGTATTCTGTGGTCGTGATTTCCTCTATGGTGCTAGTACATGCGCTACAACTGAGAATCAGCGATAGCACAAGCGCGATACGTGAAATCTTTCTCATAAGACGCTCCTTATTAACTCACGACAATGCAATTTCCACAAAGTGCAGGAAGTTGATCCATGCGGTTGTAAAAGTCAGGATAACTGATGTCGGTTTCGGCGTGTTGGGTCAAAAAGATAAAATCATCTTTTGTAAAGCCGGCAATGGCGATGTTTTCAAAAAAACAGTGGAGGATTTGCGCGCGGGCTTCCTGCCAGACCTGTTCAAACATCGCATTTTCTTGCAAATAGGATACGACTTGCGCCCCGGTCAAACGCAGTAGTTCCGAGGATGGCGCGATCTTCATTTCGATACCGCCAAACCGATCGATCAAAGCCGCCATCCCTTCAAGATCGCAGGCGATAGATCGATCGAGCTCATAGCCGAAACGCCTAGCCTCGCCGACTGTGGTCCCGGAGGGCAATGCAGTAACAGTCAGTGTGCCGACCGAAAAATCAAAATAAAAAATGTCATAGCATCCGAGCTGTTCTACCTGGAATAGAATGGCAAGATTATCAGGTGCCGGGGCTTCATAAGGGACAGATTCCTGTTCGCCTGCAACCTTCTGACTCCTTGTCGATTGCAGGCCAAAATAAGTTAGGGCCGCTAAAGCAAACGCCAGGCTACAGATTAGCATAACCAGCAAAACGGTCAAAACCTTGCGTCGTTTTTCCAAATGCATACTGCTCTCGCCACCTTGTCAGGACTTGGATAAACAGTATGCCCATTTGCCTCTTTATTATACACTTTTTGGCGGCAAAAGGGAAGTCAAAATTTGTTTGCCTGCTTTTGCAGGCAGACTTGCGGCGAAGGTGGAAATGTGGTACAATAGCCACAGTGGAGCGGGCTGTGCCGGCGGCGGTTTCGCCCTATCCATTTTGGAAAATTGGCTGGCTGTAGACGATGATCGCTTTAACCGATAGACGAGTAGAACGGTCAGGTGTGATCTCGGCGCACAGGCGACATAATGCCTGAGGTTGCGGCACGATGGCGACATCAAAATCGCGCAATTCAATTAACATAGTTTAGGAATTTTTTACCTGATCCGATAGATTGATGGAGACGGATTCGATGTGCGCAAAAGCTGATATGTTTTTGGCGCCTGCATTTTCAGCCGAATCCTCCGAATCTACTTTTAGAAAAGAGGCCAAAAGAATGCAATATACCTTTTCGAGCCGGGCGGATCGACTCAAGCCCTCGGCCATCCGTGAAATTTTAAAATTCACTTCAAAGCCGGGGATCATCCCCTTTGCGGCCGGCAATCCTGCGGCTGAGGCGTTTCCCACCGCTGAGATCGCTGAAATCTCGAGCCGATTGTTGCACGATTCGCCCATTGATGCGCTCCAATATTCTGTTACCGAAGGGTACGAGCCGCTCCGTGTGCACTTGAAAACCTACTTATCCAAACAACATGGTATCGGCCGCGATTTTGATGAATTGATTGTGACGGCCGGCGCGCAACAGGTGATGTCGCTGGTATCTACCGCTTTCTGCGATTCGGGCGACGAAGTCTTATGCGAGGACCCGAGTTTCATCGGCTCTCTCAATGCCTTCCGCGCGTCCGGCGCCAAACTCATTGGCATTCCGATGAGACCTGATGGACTCGATTTGGAAGCCCTCGAGCAGGCGCTTCGGGTGGCCAAACGGCCGCGGTTTCTTTATACCATCCCCAATTTTCAGAACCCGACCGGCATTACAATGTCGCGCCAAAAACGCGAACAGGTCTATGCACTGGCCAAAAAGTACGGCATTTTAATTTTAGAAGATAATCCTTACGGCGAAATTCGTTTTGCGGGAGAAGATATTCCTACGATAAAATCCCTCGATACCGAAGGGCTAGTGATCTATGCCGGTTCCTTTTCTAAAGTGCTGTCTCCAGGCATGCGGCTTGGGTATTGTATGGCGCCAGCGCCAATTATTCAAAAACTCGTCGCCTTAAAGCAGACGCAGGATGTGCACACGAATATTTGGGCGCAACAGGTGGCTTTTGCGTTTATGACCGAATACGACTACGCGGCGCATCTTGAACGAATCCGCGCGATTTACCGCCGGAAGGCTACACTCTGCATGGAGCAGTGTGAGAAAACGCTATCCCCTGAAATCACGTTTGAACCCGTGGAGGGAGGGCTGTTTTTATGGTGCCGCTTGCCCGAATATATGGACATGAACCGATTCTGTACCGAAGCGGTCAGGGAAGAGCAGGTGGCAGTCGTGCCAGGCAATGCCTTTTCGGTCGATGAAAACGCGCCGAGCCATTGCTTCCGCATCAATTATTCAACCCCGTCCGATGAACAGATTGTAGCGGGCCTGGAAAAGCTCAAACGAGTAAAGGAGAAGCTTCAATGAGCGAAACGACGAATCAAAAAAGAGTGCTCAGTTGCATCCAACCGAGCGGCATGCTGACGTTGGGGAATTATTTAGGTGCGTTGAAAAACTGGCCGAAAATGCAGGACGATTTTGACTGCATTTATGCCGTCGCCGACCTGCACGCCATTACTGTGCGACAAGAGCCGGCAAAATTCCGGCAACAGATTTACTCGACCTGCGCCCTCCTTTTGGCAATTGGATTGGATCCCGAACGGTCGATTTTGTTTGTCCAATCCAATGTTGCGGCCCACGCGCAACTCGGTTGGGTGCTCGGCTGTTACACGCAGTTTGGCGAACTTTCGCGGATGACGCAATTTAAGGACAAGGCGGCGAAACATGCAGATAATGTCAACCTTGGACTTTTTGCCTATCCGACTTTAATGGCGGCCGATATCCTGCTCTATCGTCCAGATTTTGTCCCAGTTGGCGCTGATCAGAAGCAACATTTGGAAATTGCGCGCGATATTGCCCTGCGCTTCAACCACATTTATGGCGACGTTTTCACAGTTCCCGAGCCCTATATTCCAAAGGCCGGCGCGCGGATTATGTCGCTTCAAGACCCATCCAAAAAAATGTCCAAATCCGACGAAAACCCCAATGCTTGGGTGGCGATTCTCGATTCACCCGATGATATCATGCGTAAATTCAAACGGGCTGTCACCGATTCCGACGCTAAGGTCTGCGTGGGTGCTGACAAACCTGGCATCAATAATCTGATCGGCATTTATTCAGCTCTGACCGGCCGGACCGACGAGCAGATTGCGGCGGAATTTGAAGGGCAAGGATACGGTGTGTTTAAACAGCGCGTCGGCGAAGCTGTCATTGAAGAACTGCGGCCAGTAAGAGAAAGATATGAAACCTATATTGCTGATAAAGGGGAGCTCGAGGCAATTTACCGAGCTGGTGCGCAAAAGGCCGCGAAATTCGCTGACCGGACGCTCGGCAAAGCGATGCGGAAGATCGGTTTTGCATTTTAAGTTGTGAGGAGTGAGCCTATGGCCGGACCTTTGGCGGGCAACCGAACGGTGCAGGAAAATCTTGCGGCGATGTTGGCCTCTGCCTGCCTGCCGCATGCGATTTTAATTGAGGGGGAGGCCGGGCTGGGCAAACGGACCTTGGCCGCCTACATCGCTCAGGCGGCAGTCTGTGAGGGTGAAGTGCGCCCCTGCGGGCAGTGCCGAAGTTGCCATCTGGCTCGTGTCGGGAGCCATCCCGATATTCTTTTGACAGCGCCTGAGGACAAAAAGAAAACCATATCGGTCGCGCAGGTCCGGCAGGTTCGGCAAGAGGCCTATTTAAAGCCGCACATGGCCGCGCGTCGCGTCTTTCTCTTTGAACAGGCCGAGACTTTGAACGAACAGGCGCAAAATGCTCTTTTAAAAATTCTGGAAGAGCCGCCGGCCGACGCTTTGTTTTTATTGGTCGCCGCGTCGGGGCAGGCCTTGCTAGAGACTATTCGGAGTCGGTGCGTCACCTTCTCGCTCGCACCTCCTACCCGCGATGAAGCGTTTTGCGTTCTCAAAGCCAGCCAGAAAAAGCCGGACCAAGAGCTATTTGCGGCCCTTGAGGCGACAGGGAACAACATAGGACGCGCCCTCGATTTTTTGCGTCAGAAAAAGGCCCGCCAAACCGATGAGCTGGCCGAACGGTTTTTGGCGCAGATTGCATCGGGGACATCGCTCGACTTGCTTTTGACAGTGCAACCCCTTCAAAAAGACCGCGCTGGCGCGGCCGCTTTTCTCGATGAACTGCAACTTTGCATTGTAAGGGCATTGCGGGATAGCTTTGACGAAAAAGAGGTGGCCCTTTCAAAAGAAGCCTTATTACGCCTTTCCGACGCGGTGCGGGAGGCAAGTTCTTATTTGCCGCGCAACGTCAATCTTCCCCTTCTTTTTTCCTATCTTTGCGCTCGGAGCAAACACTGTTTGTCGTGAGTGCGTTTTAACTATGGCAACAAACATCTTTGGAGGTAAATCATGGCAGAGGTTATCGGAGTGAAATTCAAGTCGGATGGCAGGGTTTATTCCTTTGCGCCGAACAATATAGAGGCCAGGCCGGGGGTCAAAGTGATCGTCGAGACAGCGCGCGGCCCTGAATGCGGCGAAGTCGCAACAGGAAATCGCGAAGTGCCCGATGAGCAGATCGTTAAGCCGCTCAAAAAAGTGCTCCGGATTGCAACAGAAGAGGATTTGAAACGTGTAGAAGAAAACGCTAAAAAAGCAAAGCACGCTTTGTCAGTCTGTGAAAAGAAAATCGCTTCGCATAAGCTGGATATGAAGCTTGTCGATGTCGAATATGCCTTTGATGGCAGTAAAATTCTCTTTTATTTTATTTCAGAAGG
>CASFAP010000067.1 GCA_949292695.1 uncultured Eubacteriales bacterium
AATAACTGATGACGCTCGGGTGATTGCGGTCGCGAAGCACCATGTAGCTCAAATCCCGCGCCCACCAATCAGCGAACCAGAGATGGTAGTCGCAGGTCGTCTTTTCGTGGTTCCACATGTCAAAGGCCTCGTCCATCACAAGAAGCCCCATCCGGTCGCAGGCTTCGAGCAGAGCGAGCGAGGGCGGGTTGTGCGCGATGCGAAGCGCGTTGAAGCCGGCCGCCTTGAGCCGGGAGAGCTTGCGCACTTCGGCCGCGGGGTAAGCCGCCGCGCCCAAAACGCCGTGATCGTGATGAATGCACCCGCCGCGCAGTTTCATCGGCTTGCCGTTGAGCAAAAACCCCCGCTCGGCATCGGCCGAAATCGTGCGGATGCCGAAGGTAACCTCGGCCGTGTCGGTCTCTTGACCCGCGACGCGGACGGTCGTATGTAAGGTGTAAAGCGCAGGTGTCTCACACCCCCAAAGGGTGGGGTTTTTGACTTCAAATCGAAGCGTTACCGGTGCCTTTTCATCGGGTGTGACCGGGACGCCGGCCTGCGCCTTCGCCACCACGTTCCCCGCCTCGTCCTGAATTTCAGCGGAAAGCTGAGCCTCGGCCGCCAGATCGGCGCTCACAAGGTATTCGGCCACTACCGTCGCGCCGGTTTCGTCGGCCGCAAGGGTCTTTACAAAGCAGTCCCACGGCTCGATGCGGACCTTGCCGCCCCGCCACAAAAAGACGTCGCGATAGATCCCCGCGCCCGAATACCAACGGGTCGAGGGCTGGATCGCATTGGTTTCAATCACCAGCTTGTTGTGGCGCGAAAACCGCGTGTTTTCTGTCAAATCCACCAAAAACGGGGTGTAGCCGTACGGGTGCATGCCTAACAACTGTTCGTTGAAAAAGACGCTCGCGCACATGTACGCGCCGTCGAGGTCTAAAATCAAATGCTCGCCGTCAGCCGCTTCGGGCTTCAGGTATTTGACATACCGCCCTTTTCCACCCTCAAAAAAGCCGTTGAGCCCGCCGCCCGGCGCCGATGGATTGCGATCGGCTCGAATGGCGTAATCGTTCGGCAGGTCGACCGCCTCGTACCCCGCCTTGCCTGGCGCTCTCAACAGCCAGTCGCCCGAAATGCACTCTTTTTTCACCGCTTTGCACCCTTTCTGCAATCGTTTTTCTCATCATAGCCTATACCGCGCTGGAATGCAACTCCTTTTTTCTTCTGCACGCAAAAAACATTCTGCATACGATTCCACAGCTTATTCTCTAATTCCAAAAACGCAGAGTTTCATCGGCCAGTTTGCACCCGTCGAGCCGCATTTTCCTTTGCGAATGTGGGCCTTCTCTGCAGGCGCGGTTCATTCTCTTTCCGCATTCATCCCGGCGGCAAATTCCGGATTGATATTTTGCGGGCTTCTCAGTATAATATAGGGTGTATCAATATGAACGGGGGCGGTTTTTTGGACTGCAAACAATTCTGGGAACATATGCAAGGCAAACGCATCGCCATGTGCGGCATCGGCGTCAGCAATACGCCTTTGATTTTGGATTGCCTCAAAAAGGGCGCGCGGGTCTACGCCTGCGACCGCCGCACCAGAGAGCAAATCGGCGCTTTGGCCGATGAGATCGAGGCCGCCGGCGCAGAACTGCGGCTGGGTGAGACTTATCTCGACAATCTCGAGGTCGACATCATCTTCCGCACGCCCGGCATGCGGTTCCATCTGCCGCAACTCTCGGCCGCGCGCAAAAAGGGCATCGCCGTCACGTCGGAGATGGAGGTCTTTTTCGACCTCTGCCCCGCGACGATTTTCGCCGTCACCGGATCGGACGGCAAAACCACCACAACGACCCTCATCGCCAAAATGCTCGAGGCCGAAGGCCACACCGTCCACGTCGGCGGCAACATCGGCCGCCCGCTCCTGCCCGAGCTCGAATCCATCCAGCCGGAGGATTATGTCGTCGTCGAGCTTTCGTCGTTCCAGCTGATTTCGATGCGCAAGAGCCCCGATGTCGCCGTCGTCACCAACGTCGCGCCCAACCACCTCGACATCCACAAAGACATGGACGAATACGTCGAGGCCAAGCGCAATATCCTCTTGCACCAGAACGCCTTTTCCCGTACGGTGCTCAATTATGATAACGACATTACACTGTCGTTTAAAAAGGACGTCCGCGGCCAACTGCTCGGCTTTAGCATGGTCTCTCCCGTCAAAACCGGCGCCTGGCTGGATGAGGGCGGCACGCTTCATATGTCCTACCGCGGCATCGACGTCCCGCTCATGCACCGCAGTGAGATTACGGTGCTGGGCGACCATAACGTCGCCAATTATCTGGCCGCGATTTCGGCCGTTTGGGGCTATGTCAGCGCCGAAAATATCCGCAAGGTCGCCCATGACTTTACCGGCGTCGAGCACCGCATCGAGTTCGTCCGGGAAAAAAACGGCGTCAAATACTAAAACGACTCCATCGCATCGAGCCCCACCCGCACCATCGCGGGGCTGAAGGCTTTTGACCAGAAGGTTATATTGCTGGCCGGCGGATATGATAAGCACCTCTCTTTCGATCCCCTGGCCCCTTATCTGCTCGAACGGGTCAAGTTGCTTCTTTTGACCGGCCCGACGGCCGACGCGATCGAGGCCTCGGTCCGCGCCCAAGAAGGATATGACGGGAAAAATCCGGAAATCATCCGCACAAAAGACATCGCCGAGAGCGTCGCCGTCGCGCACAGCCGGGCCGTACCGGGCGACATCGTCACTTTAAGCCCGGCCTGCGCGAGTTTTGACGCCTTCCCGAACTTTGCCGCCCGCGGCGACTACTTCAAAAAGCTGGTGAACGCGCTGTGACGGACTTTAAAACGCTACTTTTTTCCCTCTCTGAGGCCGTCGGCATCGGCGGCCAATCAGCCGCGTCCGATTTGGCGGCCGAGGTGCTTTCGCCTTACGCGGCAGTTTCGCGCGGGCCGGGTCTGACCGTCGTCGGCAGAATGAAAGGCCGGTCGGACCATACGATTCTATTAGACGCCCATCTCGACGAGATCGGCATGGTCGTCACTGCGGTCGGCGAAAACGGCTTTTTGAAGGTCGCGGCCGCCGGCGGGCTGGATCTCAGGACTCTGCCGGCGCGGCCGGTCACGGTCTGGGGCAGACGGCCCGTTCCAGCCGTTTTTTGCAGTACCCCGCCGCATTTGGCAAAGGGGGAAGAAAGCTTTGACGACATCGCGAAATTATCGATCGACACCGGCCTCGGCCCGGCCGCAAGCCAGCTCGTTTCTCCCGGCGATTTTGTGACCTTCCGGCAAGCCCCAGCCGAATTATCCGGCGGCCGCGTCACCGGCAAGGCCTTTGACGACCGCGCTTCCTGCGCCTGCCTCATCGAAGTCGCAAAACGCCTCAGCGAGGCCGAAGCGCTCCCCTGCAATGTCATCCTATTGCTCAGCGACCAGGAGGAATTGGGGCTTCGCGGCGCCAAGACCGCCGGATTCCGGTTGCGCCCCGACGAGGCCATCGCCGTCGACGTCAGCTTTGGCGACGGGCCGGGTGTGGCTCCGCACCAGTGCGGGAAACTGGGCAGTGGCGCCATGATAGGCCTCTCGCCGACCTTGGATCAAGGCATCACAAACCGCCTGAGGCAATTGGCGAGCGCAAAGCAGATCCCCTTCCAGCCCGAGGCCATAGGGGGTGCTACCTCCACCAACGCCGACGCGATCTCTTTAGCCGGCGAAGGGGTGCCCTGCGGACTGATCTCCATCCCGCTTCGCAACATGCATACGCCGGTCGAAGTGATCGACCTTGCCGACTGCAAAAGCGTCTGCGACCTGCTTGCGGCCTACGTCTTATCGGGAGGGAACAAACATGCTGAATGAAACGCTTCGCGCCCTTTGCGAGCTACCCGGCGTCTCGGGTTCGGAGCAGACGGTGCGCGACTATATCCTGTCGGAAATTTCGGATTATGCCGATTGCCATGTCGACCCGCTCGGCAATTTGATCGCCCAAAAGAAAGGCAAACAAAGGCCCAAAGTCCGCGTCATGCTCGACGCGCACATGGATGAGGTCGGCCTCATTATCACTTTCATCGACGAGGACGGCCGCCTGCATTTCTCAAGCGTCGGCGGCATTGAAACGGCCGTACTCTTTCAGCGCCGGGTGCGGTTTGGGCGCCACTCCGGCGTCATCGGCGGCAAACCCATCCATCTGACCGAAAAGGAAGCCGCCAAAAAGCTCCCCGACCCGGACAGCCTCACCATCGACATCGGCGCGCGGAACAAAGCAGAGGCCGAAGGTCTCGTTTCGGTCGGCGATGTCGGTTACCTCGACGGTCCGTTTGATACGCTCGGCGACGATCTCCTGCTGGCCCGCGCCATCGACGACCGGGCGGGGTGCGCCGTTTTGATCGAACTCATAAAGCAACCGGCTGAATACGATTTTTGCGCCGTCTTTTCGGTGCAAGAGGAGGTCGGCGCAAGGGGTGCTAGAGTGGCGGCCTTCTCCTTAAAGCCCGACGCCGCCATCATCCTCGAAGCTACGACGGCGGCCGACATCGCCGATATTCCGGCCGAACAACAGGTCTGCCGGCTTGGCGACGGGCCGGCGGTCTCCTTCATGGACCGCTCGACGCTCTACGACCGCGCCTTTTACGATGCGGCGATAAAAAGCGGCATTCCCTGCCAGCCCAAGGCGGCCGTCGCGGGCGGCAACAATGCAGGAAGCGTCCATCTGGCCGGCGAAGGGGTGCGCACGTTGGCCATTTCCCTTCCCTGCCGGTATCTGCACTCGCCTTCCTGCGTCGCGAGCCGCAAAGACCTCGAAAATATGCGCATACTGGCCCGATATATGCTCGACGCCATCGCCTCTGGAGCGGTCGAATGATTGAGGCGCTCGAACTCCTGCCGCCCCCGCCCGGCGAACCCGACCCGGCTCTCGCCAGGATTTACGCGGCGCACGCGGCCTACGGCGGAGCTTACCCCTTTTTGCAGTTCTGGCGGCAGGCGCTCTCAGGCCGCTTATCGGCGCTCATTAGCCGGCTGGACGGCGCCATTACAATCTGGGCCGACCGGCCCGACTGCGAAGAGCTCGTGGCCTTTTTGCGGGCCGTCGGCGCCGGGGCGGTGTTCAGCGCGTTTGATCTGGCGCAGGAATTGGGGTTCTCAGTTCAGATGCAATTGCAGGCCTATCAGTTCCAGACAGCCGGCGATTCGCGCAAACCGCCCGTCCAGTTTTCCTATGAGGCCTTATACAAAATCCTGCGTTCCGGCAAAGACAGCTTCGCACTGCCTCCCTTTGAAAGCTGGTACCCCGACGTCTGCCACCGCTTCCGGCACGGCGCCCTGGCCGCCGCAATGAGAGAAAAGACCGCCGCGGCAGTGGCCGTGACCGGACAAGCCGGCGCATTGCTCACCGGCATCGCCACCCGCCCCCAACTTCGGGGACGGGGCTACGGCCGGGCCGTGTTCGACCGGCTCTGCGAAGAAATCGCGCCACAGCCCCTTTTGCTCTGCGCAAATGCTGAAGCCGCCGGCTTTTATCGCGCCCTCGGCGCAAGACCGGCCGGCAGTTTTGCACTGAGCCAAATTGATACATAAAGGATCGACACCCATGGAACCATTTTTTCAGATTCACAAAAAACTTCTCGACTATGACCGCGAGGCGCTCGAAAGCGTCGCGCCCATGTTCCGCCAAATCGAAGAGACGACGCGCTATAACCAGCGCAAGATGCTCGCGGCCTTTATCCGCAACGGCGTCAGCGAATCGCACCTCGGCATTTCGACCGGCTACGGCTACGGCGACCGCGGCCGCGACACCCTCGACCGGGTGCTGGCCGATGCGCTGGGCGCCGAGGACGCCCTCGTGCGGCACAATTTCGTTTCGGGCACCCATACATTGGCCGTCGCCCTGTTCGGCGTCCTGCGGCCCTCGGACCGCATGCTTTGCCTGACCGGCCGGCCTTACGATACGCTCATCGGCGTCCTAGGCATCGACGGCAAGTCCGACGGGTCGCTGGCCGACTTTTCGATCGGCTATGACGAAGTGCCCCTCAAAGCCGGGAAGCCTGATCACGAGGCCATCGCCGAGCGCCTACAAAGCAGAGCATACAAAATGGCCTACATCCAGCGCTCCCGCGGCTACAGCCTGCGGCCGAGCCTTTCGGTCGCCGAGATCGAGGCGCTCTGCGCGCTCGTCAAATCGGTCTCGCCGGATACGATTGTCATGGTCGACAACTGCTACGGCGAGTTCGTCGAACCCAAAGAGCCCACCGAAGTCGGCGCCGATTTGATGGCCGGCTCGCTCATCAAAAACCCTGGCGGCGGCATCGCTCCCTCGGGCGGCTACATCGCCGGGCGCAAGGATTTGATTGAGAGCTGTTCTTACCGCATGACCTGCGCCGGTGTCGGCCGGGAGGCCGGCGCCACGCTCGGGCACAACCGCGCGCTTTATTTGGGGCTGTTCCAGGCCCCGCATGTCACAGGCGAGGCGCTCAAGGCCGCGGTCTACGCTTCGAGCCTCTTTTCGCGCCTTGGCTACGAAGTCACCCCGCGCCCCGACGAGCCCAGGGCCGACATCATTCAGGCCATTCTCCTGCGCGACAAAGAATCTCTCATCGCCTTCTGTAAGGGCATGCAGAGCGGCGCGCCGGTCGATTCGTTCGTCGTGCCCGAGCCCTGGGACATGCCGGGCTACGACGATCCGGTCATCATGGCGGCCGGCGCCTTTACGCTCGGCGCCTCGATCGAACTCTCGGCCGATGCACCCCTGCGGGAGCCCTTTGCCGTCTGGATGCAGGGCGGCCTCAACTTCGACAGCGCCCAGGCCGGCATTCTGTTGGCGGCCGAAAGCATGCGCAAGAGCGGATCGCTCAAAATCGACTGATAACCGCCGCCACGTTTTAGCACCGCTCCTTTCCCGCCAGCTGTTTGACAATAAACCAAATTAGGTTCCCTCGCTTTTAGGACTTCCTTTGCAAAGGCCGTGCAAAGCCATTTCGCAGGCTTTGGTCTACTTTCGGCTTTCGTGTGCACGCCAGCGCATTTGGTCTTTATTTCGCAAAGCGCTTTTTTCGCGTTGCGGGTCGGAGTGCTTTCTTGCCGCTGGTCCGCGGACCAGCTTTTCGCACCAATCGGTCGCGTTTTCCTGCCGAGCCGCTTTGCGCCGGTCTGGACGCGGCCGGTTTTTATTTGCCGGTCTTATGATCGGCTTGCACTTCCCGTAGCTTTTCCCTTGCGCGCCGAATTCTCTCGTGTAAAAATTTCAGAATTTATTTGCCTTGGCAAAACTTCCGAATTTTGGCGCCGGGCCGCTCAGGATTTGCCAAATAAATCATTGCGCTTTCTGAGAACATTTGCTTTTCCGGTTGACCTGTCGTGTTTTTTGGGGTAAAATAATGTTGAAAAGACCGACGGAAAGGGATTGTTTCGATGAAACGGGTGTTTGCCGGCGAAATTCTGCATATTTTGCCTCTGCCGAACGGCATTATCATCGCTTATATCGCTGAAAAGAACGAAACGCGGGCCAACGTCAACTACAAAATGATCAATTTTGACGAAGGCACCGTGATGAATATTACAACCAGCATCTATCGCCTCTCAAAATTCGGTAGCAACTATCAGTCGTTTCAAATGCAGGTGCTCAACTACGTCACCTGCCGCGCCGTGCTCCTCTCAAACGGCAAGGTTTTTGTCATGGACGCGAACGGAAGCGCAAAATTGCTGGATGACGGCGCCCGCACCGAATGGGTCGGTAGCCTTTTATACCGCGGCGAAGCGCCGGCTGACCTCGTGCAGTACGGCGCCGCGCTCTGGGCCTCTTTCCCCGAGAGCGGCGTTTTAGTGCGGTACAGTCTGCACACCATGCGGGAAGAGCTTCGCATCGGCGGCGGCCGGGCTTCGACCTTTTCTAGGCCTGAGGGGCTTTGGGTTGACGGCGACAAGCTGATGGTCTGCAACGCCGGCTCTCACAAGCTTTGGCAGGTCGACCTCAAATCCTATGCGGTAACGGATTATGAGCAGTTTGAAGAACCGGTGCACCAGTACGTCAAAATCGGCGACTACGAACTCGTGGTATTGGATTCGGGGGTATATCTGCTTTAAGAAAGTGCGTTTGTCGGGGCGGCGGCCCCGCCGGCTTTGCCGGCGCATGCCAGCGGCGAAAGGCGGCCAAGTGCCGTTTTTCGCCGCTTGTTTGTTTTTCGCCTTTCGCCGCTGGCCCAGGCGCGCTTCGCGCGCCGGGCCGCCGCCTTCCCTCCCGCCTCCTCAAGCGTAGCCCGATTCGCGCTCTGGTTCGTCCGATCCCGCCCGCCTCACCTGGGCCAAATCGATGGGCCCAGGCCTGGAAAGCGGCCCTGTCAACTGCCCGCTTTACCGTCCGAACCCAATTTAGAATCCTCGATTTGCATCGTCGCCATCTGCTCCTTCGTAACGCCATATTTGGCGCCGTAATTCGCCCAATAAGTCTCGGACGCCTTTATATACATCCCTTTGGGAATCGGCATGGTAACCTTCAGATTTTGATGCTTTCCGGTTGCTACAGAGCCGGCCAGTTTCTTGATTTTTCGTGCTACAAACGCCCGAAACGGCGTCGTCAGGATGGCTTCCCCGCTCCCAATTCTCAAAACAGAGCCAAACCGATAGCCGTTCCTCCTGCAAAAAAGCCGCATCATCTCGACGGCGACATCGTTCTGCCCCGGCTCGATAAAACCGCAGTTCACAAGCACCGACGCCACCGGCTTGCGCTTTGGGGGATGCTCCTCTAGCACCTTCAAAAACTGCAGAAGTGTCGCCGGAATGCCGTCTGCATAAAGTGGAAACACAAACAAAACATCTGAAAATTCGCCCATCGACTCAATCAGCGCAAGCGGATCTTTGTGCAATAGCTCAAAATATTCCGTCTCAAATGGATAGCACTCGGAAAATATCGCGGCATATTGCTTTGAGTTGGATCGCGGCGCCCTTGGGCTGGCGTTGAGGATCATTGTGCGCCCCATTTCAGCACCTCCTCTCTGACCGCTTCTTCCAATCCCTGTTCTGTTGCGAAACGAACCCTGTAATGCGCAAAGTTCATGTTGTTTGCATTGCGCGCGATCAGCTGGCAAAAAACATCCCGCTCCTCAGGGGATATGTCTCCATATCCGAGTACGATCGCCTGTTTGGGAGCCACATTCCGCTGAACATGGTGCGTCTCGCCATTGAACAAACGGATGAATGCCTGCTGGATGGGAATGGACCGCTCCAACATGGTCTTCATTACCAAATCATAGCTCCCGAATTTGACTTTGCTGACATAAAGCACCGTATCGCTCTCGGCGATGCGAGGATAGACCTTCGTCGCGTCGTCCCGGATGACGCATTTCCCCGGCGTTTTTACCCAGCACCCAAAGCAACCAATGCAGTTTGCGATCTTCAATTTCGATAGATCAATGCATTCCACCGAGGCCTGCTTGATTTCTGGAATGTCCAAATGCCTGTCGCTTATGATCAGTTTCATAGCAACCTCCTTCAAAAATCTTTTTGCAAAAAACTGGGCGCGGGCGTTTTTCCTTTCGCGCCAAAATTCTTTCTCTCTTTACTCTCTCTTTCTCTCTCGTTTCTTATTTCTTTTCTTCTTATTTTCTTTTCTTCTTATTCTTCTTTCTTTCTTATTTAGTGTTCGTTTGTTGTCCATTGCCTGTCCGACCGTTGTTCAGTTTTCTTTCGATTTTTCATCGGCGGTTGTCCAACCCCGGCGCCGCCGCACCCCGGCAGGCCGCTCGCCAAGCGGATTCTGGCTCACGCATTCGCTGTCCGTTTGCTGTTCAACCGTTGTCCAATCGCTGTCCATTCGCTGTCCGTTTTTTAAAAATTGGTTGTTCACCCCCTATTTTGCGCACTTTATTTGTGCCGATGCACAATTCCCCCATTCTGCCGGCTATCTCCAGTTTAACAGATCGCAACCGAACAAATCGAACGACTTTCAAAAAAGCGGCGATGGACCGACCGATCCTTCGCCGCTTTCTATTCCGTTTAGGCCTCTTGCCAGCCCTTGCACACATCGATCCAACTCTTCGCGCATGACAGCGCCTCGAGCTCTTTTAGAGAAAGGCCGATGGCGCTGTTGGAACTGCCGCAGGCCGGCCAAACCGTATCGAACCGCCTGAGCGAATCGTCCAGATAAACCTGAACGTCTCGCGCCACCGCAAAGGGGCAGACGCCGCCGACGGCATGCCCCGTGCGCGCCTCCACCCCCTGGGCGGGCAACATTTTCGCCTTACAGTGGAATTGCGCTTTAAATTTCGGATTGTCTACTTTCGCGTCGCCGGCCGCGACGATTAAGACCGTCTCGCCGTTTACATCGAACGACAGCGTCTTCGCAATCCGCGCCGGCTCGCACCCGACGGCCTCTGCCGCCAGCTCCACCGTCGCCGACGAGACCTCGAATTCCAAAATCCGATCTTCTACGCCTGCCTGCCGCAAGTATTCTCTGACCCGTTCAATCGCCATGTTTCTCGTTCCTTTCTAGTTTGTTCCAATCGAATTGATTTTTCTGACTTTTTATCCATGCCGGTTCTGTCTTGTCTTTTCAGCATTCGCCCCTTCTCTTTTTTCGTCAGTCCTCAAGATCCGGGACTTCGCCACGTTTGAGATCCCGCAGGAACTGCACCCAGGCCTCGGGGTTGCGCACAAAATAGCGCGGGCACTCCTTTTCGGTCGCATCGTAATGCCGGATGACGTGTCCGGCGTCGAGGTCGTAGGTGTCGCACAACCACTGCACCAGTTTGACGAGCGCGTTATAAGTCGCATCGGTAAAGGCGCCGTCTTCGGTCGCGTGGCAACACTCGATGGAAATGGTGTCGGCGTTGCGGTAAGAGGTCGCATAGGCGATTTCATCGAGGGGGACGCACTGGATGATGGTCCCATCCATCCCAATTACAAAATGACTGCTGACCGATCGGTTTTGCAGGGTGATGAGCTCTTCGTAGTAGTTGCGGTTCTGCTCGGCCGTCGTCCCAGGGTTGCCGGTGTAATGCACGACGATATCCCGCACGGCTTCGAGCGGATCGCCGGGCCGCGAAAAATCGTTGATCGGCAATATGTCTACATTCACCCAGTCGGGCATCTGCAACTGCGACTGCGGGATGACGTTGGTCGGTTCTTCCGACGAAGTCGAAACCGGCGCGACCGAAGAAAGCGTTGTAGAATCGTCCGGTTTGCAGGCGTGAAAACTCAAAGCGATAATCGCCGCAATCAACAAGATCAGAACGACCCAAACCCAAAGTCGGATCCTGCGGCGGCGGCGGCGGTACCTTCTGTGTTTTGCATAGGATGCCATGGGAAACCTACTTTCTAACTGGAAAATCAAACGAGTGTGACCGGGATGCGGACACAAAACTCCGTCGCCTCATAGGTGCTTTCGACCGAGATCGAACCGCCGTGCAACTCGACGATCTGTTTGGCGATCGCCAGCCCCAGCCCGGCGCCGCCTGAAGCAGTGCCGCGGGATGAATCGACCCGGAAAAAGGCCTCAAAAATCCGCGCAAGCTTGGCGTCGGGGATGCGGTCGCCGCGGTTGCACACCCGGATGACTGCATCGGCCCCGTCTTGCACGGCCGTCAATAAAATCTCGGTGCCAGGATAGGAATAGTTTACCGCATTTCGGATGAGATTGTCAAATACGCGCAGAAGCTTGTCCGCATCGCCGATCATCGGCAGTTCCTTTGGCGCCTCGCACCGGATGGAAAGCTGTTTTTCCTCCAAAACTGGCAGAAAATCGTCAGCCAACTGCGCCAGCATCAGCGCCAAATCCAAGCGGTTGTATTCGAGTGTCATCGACTGCAGATTGAAGCGGGTGATGTCAAAAAACTCGTTGATGAGCTGTTCGAGGCGGTAGGCCTTGTCAAGGGTGATGGAGGTGTATTTCGCCCGCTGTTCTGGCGTCAGATCCGGCGCTTCCTCGAGCAGGGTCAAATACCCGATGATCGAGGTCAGCGGCGTTTTCAAATCATGCGCCAAATAAACGACAAGGGTGTTCTTGCGCTCCTCTGCCTCATGCGCCGTCTGCTCCTTTTGATGGATGGCATACTGGATCTCTTTGAGCGCCACCTCGGTCATGCGGATGGCCGGCGGAAAATGATCGAGCGCGGCGTTGCGGTTGAGCAACGTCCCAATCGAGCTCGAGATCAGCTCAACGTAGCCAGCGGCCTTGGAGACGGCGTGAAAACAAATCGCGACCACACCGACGCAATAAAGGCAAAAAAGAATCAAATACCGGTTGCTACTCAAAAAATAAAAAACGCTCTTGCGGCTGATGCTATCGTAAATAAATTCGAGCGTAACGCCGTTAAAGACTGTATCGAGCACCCATAACAACAGCACATACAAAACCGTAAACAGCAAAAGCTGGAACGCGGCTCGCAACAAAAGGGCGCGTTTGACCGACTTTGAAAGCTTATTTTCCAATTTTGTACCCCACTCCCCAGACCGTTTTGATGAATTTGGGATCGCGCGGCTTTTCATGCAATTTTTCCCGCAGGCGGCGGATGTGCACCATCACGGTATTGTTGCTGTCGAGATACTTTTCGCCCCACACCTTCTCGAACAGCTCCTCCGAAGAGACGACGCGGCCGTCAGCCTCGCAGAGCATCCAGAGAATCTTGAATTCGATGGGGGTCAGGCGGACTTCCTTGCCGTAAAGCGTGCATTCGTGCGTATCGCTCTTTATGACCAGTCCGCCAAAGTCGAAGGTTGCGCCGTCATCGGCATGAACAGAGCCGTTGTACCGCGTGTAACGCCGCAGTTGCGCCTTGATGCGGGCCACAAGCTCTAATGGGTTAAAAGGCTTCGTGATGTAGTCGTCGGCGCCGATGGTCAGGCCGGTGATTTTGTCGATGTCCTCCTGCCGCGCCGTCAACATAATGACAGGGAAGTTATAGCTTTCCCGTATCTTGCGGCATATTGTAAATCCGTCCGCGCCTGGAAGCATCACATCAAGCACCGCAAGGTCTATGGGCGTTGAAGCGATTTTGGCGAGCGCCTCGTCCCCTCGATAACACTTGACCACTTCGTATCCTTCATTTTTGAGATATATTTCCACGAGATCCGCGATCTCGGCTTCATCGTCGACGACTAGAATCCGCATGCCTCTCCCTCTCTTTTTATCAGACGCGCCGTGCGCATTTTTCACATAGCATAAAACATCAGACCAACGCGTAACCGCCGCACTCCTCGGCGTCCTGCGCACGCAAGCGTGCGGCACAGCCTCGCCGATCCAACGGTTCTGGCCATCATCGTGCGCCGGCGCTTCGGCAAAGCTAAATGCCGCCCCAAATCGCAAAAAGCACAACATTATTTTAGGCCTCGCGCCTATTATAACAAAATTCGCCTTCATTTTCATTACCTTTTTTGACGAAAAATCTTACATTTTTCTGAAGCGCCCTAGGGCCTGTCCATCCATGGCAGATTCGCGCCTAATCGCCAAGCACATCACCCCGCACAGCCGGCGAATGCCATAACGTTCGGCAAAAAAGTTCAGCCTTACATTGCGGCGGCGGCCGCGCCCGCGTAACGCGGGCGCCTGGGCGCCCGGCCCGAATCCAAATCCACCTAAGGCGGATTCCTTTCCCGCCCGCTTCGGCTTTTTGGCCGTTTGCGCCCCCTGCCGGGCGCCCGCCGGCCTTTGGCCGGCAGGCCGCCGCCTTCCCTACCGCTTCTTTTCTATCCTAAAAACGCCTCTACAAGATGGCTCGTGACATCGTTCACCCGGTCGAAATCCATGGCCGCGATATAATAGGCCTCGATCTCGTCGTGAACCGCTTTGGCCCCGGCCAACGTTTCGCCGGCCGCTTCCAAGAGCTCCTTTAATGCTTTGCGATTGAAAGAAAGCCGTTGCTTTTTGCGGTGGAGCGCCGTCATGTCGGTGAACCGCCGCGCATGGATGCGGCGCCACTGCTCGTCGAGATGGCTGTACCGCCCCTCGGTGCAGAATGCGACGCCGAGGTGTGGAATCAGGATATGATCGATCACCTCGGGCAACAAAAGATTGTAGCATGTGATGATCTCATGCCCGCGCGACAGCGCCATTTCGCGAACGACCGACAGAATTACACTGCTCGCCGCGCCGTATTCGTCAGACAATACAACAACCTGCTCGCAGGTCTTTGCGACCGTAGACCGGTAAAAAACAAGCCCCAACGGCGTAATCCCGCTCAAATACCGCTCCCATTCGCGCCCCTGGCCCTTCCGAGTTTTGGGAATCAGACGCGAGGCCAGCGAGGCGCCGAACTGCGCCGCTTTCTCAGCATCGGTGCACCCTAAGGCGATGCGGTGGCTGTCGAGCGCGATTTGGCCCGCGGCCGTAATATACCGCGAGGCCCGCGCATGGAGCGCCTTGTTCTCGCGGCAAAGCGCTATGATGGCCTTTTCATTGCCGCAAAAGGCCTCTTCCTTCCAGCAGTCGCCGAGGTTTACAATCCGCTCGCAGACGCCGGGGTACTGCGGCTCGACGACATGCGGCGCCGTGCCGTCCAGGATGATTTTCTTTTCCTGTTGCAAAATCACCGCGTCGAGCGAACCCGGATCCGAACTGCAGGGGGAAAGCGTCACTTTTCGCCCATCCTCGGCCGCAAAAGCCGCTAAACGCTTCATCAGTGAAGACTTGCCCGTGCCGGGACCGCCCTTTAAAATAAAGGTCTTCCAGCCGTCGGCAGGGTCATAGTTTTCCGAAAACCGCGAGCGGAACCCGCCCGGTGCGTTGGCGCCTAAAAAGTACATTGGCAACGTATTTAAATCAAACATGCAAATCCCTCCAAGCTTCTTGCCCCATACTATTCAAAAAACTGCAAAAAGGTCACAAAAACCAGTGGGGTTTGA
>CASFAP010000068.1 GCA_949292695.1 uncultured Eubacteriales bacterium
AAAAACGCCTTTAAAATCGGAGGAAGCGGCCTAAAGCACAAAAAGTTCCGGCTGGCGGTGACCATCCTGCTTTCCTGCATTTCCTTCACGCTCTTCGGGCTGGCCGACACCTTCGGGGCCTACAATCACATCAGAACCTGCACCAATTCGATCGTCGATTCCAAGCTATCCTATGCGTCTCTGTCCAAGGCCTACCGGATGGGTTCGGGCGCGAATACCTATTGGAGCCACCAAGGCCACCGCATTACGAAACAGGAGATCGAACAGCTCGAACAAGACACCGGCATCTCCTTTGAAGGCGTACTAGTACCCGAAAATTTCAATCTCAGCTTTGATACGCAAATCGACCCTTCGGTTTCCCTGACAGAAAGCGAGTTTTCGATTTATAATAGCCATTTTTCCGGCTTGGTTGAAATCACGCAGAACGATCTCGACCAAATGGGATACCGTCTCATCGCAGGTTCCCTGCCCGACGGCAGTCGCAATGAGATCGCCATCAGCAAATTTTTGTGCGAGACCTTCTGCAAGGCGGGTTATGCTGAGAGCGGCAGTGCAGAAAACGGTGGGACTTATCAAAAGATCCAATCAGCCAGCGACATGGTGGGCAAGACCATCCGGTTGGGCGAGACGGATTTTACGGTCAGCGGCGTCATTGACACCCAATTTGATGAGGCCAGATACCTCCCCCTGCTCAAAAATCAGGAAACGATTACTTCGGCTGACCAGATTATCAATTATGTGCTATACAATGAATTCTCCTATGCGTTTGGCAACGACTACACCGGCCTGGCCATGGTGGGCAAAGGCTATCTCGACAAATTGATCGCCGCGCAACCGAAGGGGGCAGAGCTGGCGCTGGTCTCCCTTTGGTTCTCTTCGGAGAACCTTTCCATCGATCCGTCTCGCGTTGCAAGATTTTCCGACCTCGACAAGAGCGAAATTACATGGCTCGTCCCCGAACAGGATACCCTCGGAGAAAAAGATATCATTGTATCGGCCGACGCACTCCATTTCTATGGCGATGAAGGTAGCTCGGCGCAAATTCAAATTACAGATGGGCAAATCACATCCGGCGCGGGAGAAACGTTAAACCTGGAAACCCTGAAGGCGCAGGAGTTCCAGTCTTTTCTCTATGAATACTACGCTGGCGATTCGGGAGAAGAAGGGAGCGGATACCGCATCGTTGGCCTTCTGGATACTGCGAATCCCTCAGTCACACAGTTCGGCACTGTCGTGGTCAACGACAATTTATATCAAAGATGCGCAAAGGGCGGCGAGGGCGTCTATGTCAGTGCGCTCGGCGCCATGCCTAAAGACAAGGCCGGTGTGGAAGCGCTTGTCTCTTACTGCTATGCCGACGACGCTGACATGCGGTTCCAGATGAACAACCCTGTCACCTACGAGCTCGATTCGGTCAACGATGTTTTCCACATTTTATCGAAATGGTTTTTATATATCGGCCTCGGCTTTGCGGTCTTCTCGGCAATTATGCTGGCCAACTTTATCGCCACCAGCATCTCCTATAAAAAGCAGGAGATTGGCATTCTACGAGCCATCGGATCCCGTAGCAACGACGTCTTCCGCATTTTCTTTGCCGAGAGCTTTATTATCGCCTTGATCAACTTTTTGCTGGCCAGCGTCGGCACCTTTGCCGCCACCGCCATTATTAATCACCTATTGCGCACACAGGCCGGCATTCTGATCACCGTGCTGAATTTCGGCCTGCGGCAGGTGCTCTTGCTATTGGCTGTCAGCCTGCTTGTGGCTTTTGTGGCCAGTTTCTTCCCCGTCAAAAAAATCGCCTCGAAACGCCCGATCGACGCCATTCGCAACCGCTAATAAAAGCCCGGTTTCTATATGGGACCGGGCTTTTCTATCTAGTAGCGAGCCGATTGGTATCGCAACAAAGCAATTCATCAAGATATATAATTGGATGCATAAAGAAAATGTAATGACACCCTCTACAAAGATACCTACAAAAATTGGTTCGGTTTGAAAATCCAATCGAATAAGTGCAAAAATGGCTTTCTAATCTGCGTCGGATCCATACCGCATCCATTGCGTGACGATTCCGGTGGCCGGTAACCTTACTTTTCGAGAGGACCTGTCTGCAGATATATCGCATAAAAGGCGAAATCCCTACGAATCGTAGACGCTCAAGGGGCGATGCGACGCACCGGCAGGGAAAGCGAGCAACCGAATCATTTTAAAAAAGGCGGCAAAAAATCCCCTGAGCCTCCTATAACAGGCGCCCCGGGGGTTTTTCTATCCTTTATGCTTTATTTTCACTGCCGAACAATGCGATTTTGGCTTTTACCGCCTGTTTCATAGCGGCCACCTTCAGTTCTCGGATCTGCATGTAATTGAAGCCCTTTTCGATTCCTTCCTGCATGGCGTTTGTGCCTGCGATGCAGATGTCAGTGTGGATATTCACCTTGGAAATGCCGTTTTTGACGGTGTTCCGGAAGTCGTCGTCCGACAGGCCTGACCCGCCGTGAAGCACCAGCGGCGTTTGGATGGTATCGCGGATTTCGCGCAAGCGGCCAATGTCAAGTTGCGGTTTGAATTTATATGGGCCGTGCGCCGTCCCAATCGCGACGGCCAGCGCGTCGACGCCCGTTGCCTCGACAAAGTCCTTCGCCTCGGCGGGGGTCGTATACCGGTCGGAGACCGCGTTATCCCCGCGATCGGCCTGCCCGACGTGCCCGATTTCCCCCTCCACTGTTACGCCCATGGCATGCGCAATTTTAACCATTTCCCGCGTGTCGGCGATATTCAGTCCGCTGTCGCCGTCCGAGCCATCGAACATCAGGCTCGTAAAGCCGAGCTTTAAAGCCTCCATGCAACGCTCAAAGGTCAAACCGTGGTCATAATGCACGACGACCGGCACGCTGGCGCGGCGCGCCATCGCGATCATCGACGGAGCTAATAGTTTCAGCTCTCCATAGGGGAGCAGTACTTCTGCTGTACCGATTACAATCGGCGAATGCATTTCCTCTGCGGCGGTGATGGCCGCCTCGAGCATATCGGTGTCGGTGGCGTTAAAAAGGCCGACCGCCCATCCGCCCTTTCTTGCAGGCAACAATACATCATTTAGGTTCGCTAACATAATGGAATCCTCCCATATTTTTCTTCTAGTTTTAAAAGCTCTTGCTTCGATCGCATGCCATCAATTGAATTCTCGGCGAAGAGATTGCAGGCGGCGGCCGCTGAAGCCAACCGCAACATCGCTTCGTCGGAATAGCCGTGATAGAGCGCATACAGGCACCCGGCCGCGAAGGCGTCTCCCGCACCGACACTCCCCTTAATCCGCTCGCTCGGAATGTTCAGCGAAGGGATGACGGTGAATTCCCCTGTTTTGACGTCAAGGCAGAGGCCGGCCGATTTGGCGTGCACGATGACCTTTTCCCGCACACCCCACTCGGCCATTTCCTGCATGCAGGTGCGGATGTTTTCGATATGAAGCCTTCCATCGGTCCGGTAGGGCGCAAGGCCTGAGATCGCGCAACATTCAATCTCATTCATCATCGCAAAATTGCAGTATTTGAGCGCCGGAACAACGAGCGCGCCATAGTCGGCGCTCGCGTCGCTTACGGTATCAATCGACGTTTTGATGCCCTTTTGTTGCGCATCGTGCAAAAAACGAGCCATGACAGTGCCGTATTCATCATCAGGCTGATCAAAACGATCCAGAAGCAAAATATACCCGATATGCAATATCTTGCAGTTGAGTGAATTTAAATCAATATCAGCTGGGGAAAAGGCGTCATTGGCCCCCTGCGCGGTAAAAAAAGTGCGTTCGCCGGTCGGTAGGCTCATAACATCGCAAAAGGCGGTCGGGGACGAGGCGGAAACGCCGACGTTGCCCGTATCGATCCCATACTTTTGGAGTGTTGAAATGACATACCGCCCGTGCTCATCGTCACCCACCATTCCGATGGCCGTTATCGGCAGGCCGCGTTCAATTTTGGCAAGGTTGATGGCCGTATTCGGCACGCAACCGCCGACCGCGCGTTCATAGCCAGAAATTTTGGCCAGCATTCCCACTTTCGGAAAGCTTTCAATGTTTTTAACCAGGTCGGTTATCAGATTGCCGGCAATGGCAATCCCCTTGCGTTCGCCTGTCATCAGAAAATCGATGGTGACGCCAAAGAGCTCTGCCAGCGCGGGAAACTGGGTAATCTCAGGGTATCCAAGGCCGTTTTCCCATTTGCTGACAGTTTTGCTACTGACCTTCAGATGCTCGGCCAGTTGCGCCTGAGTCATATCCTGCCTGCGGCGCAACGATGAAATGGTCGTACCAATTCCCTTTGGATCCATACAGCACCTCCCTTTACGTCCATTATAGCGTTCTGGGCAGTTTTCGTAAACCTACTTTTAGAGAGAACATTTTCGGAGATATTTTGCTTTTTCAAAAAAAATTTCTACGAATCGTAGATATTCAAGGGCGGATCATCCGATTTTGCTTCGACAAACCAGCGCGGTGCCTCATAAAAAAGATAGGTGGTTTTGCCCCGGATTTGGCAGGTATAGCGGATTCCTTTCCCGCCGGCACTGCGCGAGGCGGCTCGGCGCACCTCTAAAATTCGGTCGATGCGGTAGATGCGTCCATCCTCCCAAATCAGGCTCAGCGGCGTTGTCTGGCCGAGCCCGTTGGTCGTCGAAACAACTGTTACAAAGGTCTTATATCCCATAGTACCCTCCTACCGAACATCGCAATAGGCATGCGGAAGGGTGCCTGGCCCAGAAAGGTCTGAAAGGGCTGG
This sequence comes from uncultured Eubacteriales bacterium, assembly GCA_949292695.1. Taxonomy (GTDB): domain Bacteria; phylum Bacillota; class Clostridia; order Oscillospirales; family Acutalibacteraceae; genus CANQSG01. The sequence goes on from CASFAP010000068.1 coordinate 4,767, forward strand.
ATCGCATAGAAGGATGCCCCGCCGGACGGTGCCGGCCCCAAACCGGTTGCAAAGCGTATCGACAGTCTCTTCGATCCGCTCCCATTTTTCGATTTGCGCGGCCTCAAAAAAGAGGCTCGAAAGGCAGGAAAGTTGACCACCCGACTGCAGAAATAAGTCGCAGGCGCGCAGGTGGAGCGTGCGAATCGGCCGGCTGGGCAAAGAGGACTCCAATAGCTCGAAAGCCGCTTCAAATAGAGCCTTTGCACTGCGGGCCGGGAATTCAAGGCGTGTCTGCCGCTCAAAGGTGTTTAATTGATTGTCGCGCACCCCGATCTGCACTGTTCGGCAACAAAATCCCTGCGCCCGAAGCCGGCCGGCCACACTTTCACAAAGGGCGTAAAGCGTCACTTTTCGGTCGGTCTCGGTCAGTAGATCGCGCGGCGTTGTCGTACTGTTCCCGATGGACTTAATCGGTTGACTTTCGCCATAGCGGGCGACCGGCGCCCTGTCGAGGCCATTGGCAAATTGCCATAGCGTCTCGCCCGGTTTGCCGAGCAGATTGCGCAAGAACACCGGCTGAGCGCAGGCCAACTCGCCGATTGTAAAAATGCCATTGCGGGCAAGTTTGCGATTGGTTGCAGGCCCGACAAACAGCAGTTCCTTTGCCGCGAGCGGCCAAATAATGTCGCGAAAGGAATCCGCGGGGATGCAGGTCGTCGCATCGGGTTTTTTGAGGTCGGAGCCGAGCTTGGCAAAGATTTTATTAAAGCTGACGCCGACCGAAACGGTAACCCCCAGTTCTTCAAAAATTCTTCGACGAAGCGTATCCGCGATCCGGCGACCGGTATCGGGATGGCCGTCGGTGACGTCGAGCCAACATTCATCAAGGCCAAAGGGCTCGACCCGGTCGGTATAGGTATAATAAATTTCCTGTGCGAGCTTGGAGTATTCCAGATACCGTTCAAAATGCGGAGGGACGAACAAAATTTCAGGGCATTTTTGGCGCGCCATCCACATCGTATCCCCCGTTTTGACACCGCAACGCTTGGCCGCGTCGCTTTTTGCTAAAACAATGCCATGCCGCAGTTCCGGATTGCCCAAAACCGCAACCGGCTTGCCTTGCAATTTGGGCTCGTAAAGGCATTCGACCGCCGCGTAAAAGTGGTTCATATCGCAGTGTAAAATTGTACGTTCCATTTCTAAGACTCCCCTCAAAGAACATTTGTTCTTATTATAGCGCAAAAAAACTGAAATGTCACTGGAAATCTTAGGGAAATTTGCGCCGAATTAAAGATATCAGTCAAAAAAATAGTCCCGAGGCCACTGCGGCCCCGGGACTGCGTTAATTTGCTTTGAAGGAGAGCAGATGGAATGAGTAAGGTGGGATCGAAACCTGGTTGCCACCGGCTACGCTTTCCTCTTTGAAAACAATACTGTCTGGTGATTCAAAGGTGTTTTTCTGATCCAGCTCTTTGCAGTCAAGCAGTAAATGACGCACTGGTTTTAGTTCATCGAATTGCGCCAAAGTCAACTCCAGAGCTACGGTCTCAGCTGTAGGATTTAATAGGAAAAGATTCATTTCACCAGATTGGGCGTCAAAAGTCGCCGCAGTGTAAAGCAGGTCGGCGTCTCCATAGCGTGTGCTGACCTTATCGCCCGATACGCGGCAATGTAGCGCCTCACCCTTTGCATAACGGCACCCAGCGAAATAAGGGTAAAAAACCGTCTGCTTTATGGTTCCACCGCCCGGCTTTGTCATAATGGGGGCGATAACATTGACCAGCTGGGCCAAGCATCCCATTTTGACGCGGTCAGCGTGGTTAATGAGGGTCATCATCATACCGCTGAACAAAAGGGCGTCGCGGGCCGTAAAATGATCCTCGAGGATTGGCCGGATGGTCGCCCACTGATGCGATGGGTCGATGGGATCATGGCTGTGCCAGATGTTCCATTCATCAAAAGAAAGCATTATGGTCTTTGAGCTCCGCTTTTGGGCTTTGACGTAATCGGCGGCCGCAACAACCGAAGCGATAAAGCGGTCCATATCCAGATAAGAATGCAGAAAATCATCCGAGCTGATTTGGGAAGGATCGTAGTCATAATATCGATGGAGCGATATATAGTCGGCCCAGTCATAGGTCAGTTCCAACACCGTCCGGTCCCATTCGGGAAAGGTCGGCAGATACGGGCCGGAGCTCCCGGCGACGATGGCCTTGATTTCAGGGTCGATGCGCCGCATCATCTTAATGGTCTCGGCGGCCTTGTGGCCGTACGCCTCGGCCGGCAAATGCCCGATTTGCCAGGGGCCGTCCATCTCATTGCCGATGCACCAGTAACGGAAGTTGTAAGGTTTCTCCCGGCCGTTTTCGCGGCGCAGATCCGACCAATACGTGCCGCCGGGGAAATTGCAATATTCGAGCAGATCAGCCGCCTCCTGCGGCCCGGCCGTTCCCATATTGACGGCCGGCATAATGTCGGCGCCGACGAGTTCGGCCCACTTGGCAAATTCGTCAATACCGACTTCATTGGTTTCAATCGCCTGCCAAGCGAGTTCCAATCGGCGCGGGCGCTTGGATTTTTCGCCGATACCATCCGTCCAGCGGTAGCCCGATACAAAATTGCCGCCGGGATAACGCACGATGGGTACCTTTAATTCGCGCACCAGATCTGCGACGTCTGCGCGGAAGCCATCTTGATCGGCCGAAGGGTGATCGGGCTCATAGATGCCGGTATAAATTGCCCGGCCAAGGTGCTCTAAGAAGCTCCCGAATAGATTCTCCCCGATCTCGCCAATTTTATCTTCTTTCTCAATGGCGAGTGCCACCTGTTTCATGTTATCAATCCCTTTCTGCATTATCCCTTTAACCTTTGAATATTGCCAATTTCATAAACAGTTAAGGCGCGATTATATACTCGCACATCATCCATTTCACCAACCAATAAATCGCGTACCGGCGTGCTCTCAGCCGGCACCGCCATACCGCCGATAGAGAAGGGAACCTCCTCGCTCTGGGTTGCAAGCGGCTGGCCGGGCGCATTGCTCTTGACAAGCTTGCCGTCAATATACAAATCAATGCAGGATTTATCGGCGTTGATCACCAGGGCATAATGGTACCATTTGGTATCCACCTTACCGTAATCATAGAATGAGCCGTTGTCGACCTGCCACTGGAATTTGCGGAAATATAGGCCGTTCATGACCGCGCCATAGTTGATGTAGTTGGCAAAGCTGTCAAAGCTACCGTCTTTTTTATAAGTAAAAGCAAATTCCAGATTGGGCGAAGTCGGATTATCCCAGTAGCCGTTGCAGACAAGGGTTTTATGAACCTCGTCAGACGTTGTAGCGGTCAAAGTATTGCGCGCAAAAAAGGTGATGGTATAGCTACCACTCAGATTGTCGACAAAATCCTTCGATGGTGATTTGGAATCGGCCAATGACTTGGCCGCGAGCAGGGCGCCTCCGTCAAATTTTGCGGCCTTGCCCAAGGCATTGTTCATAGAATTGCCGACCTGGCCAACCGTCTTTCCCCCGGTTCCCCAAACGGATAAATGATTGCCGTTGCCAGAAACATCTTTTCCGATATTGGTGCCGTCTTCAAAATCATATCGGGCGACAAGACCTTTGGTGATATAGGGAATTGTACCGGTAGACGGCGATGAGACATTTGAAGTCGTGGCCTGTGAGGAGGCCTGTGTGCTGGTGTTTTCCGGCTTGGAGGTCTGTGTGCTCGTTGTGGTTTGTTCCTTCGAAGAAGGATCGCCGGACGAGACATCAGAAGTTGTAATATCACCAGCACTACTCCCGTCCGACATAGAGTCCGACGGGTTTCCGCTGGTATCTGACACCTGCGTACCGACGTCTACCGAACTGCCGCCATCCGAGCCGCCGCATCCGGCAAGCAGAGAAAAGAGCAAACAAAAGCTCAATACCAAAGCGAGACAACGAACATTCTGTTTCATACCGTTTCCTCCTTAAAATTGGATAATAAGTCCGACTCAAATCCTTCCGCTTTGAAAAGTCCCGATTGAATCAATGCCGTGGCAGTGCGGTCCAAATCGAAGCGGGGATTCCCAGCCAAATAATAGTTGCGGCCCGGTCCCTCTTCAGATTCCCATTCGATTAGGAAAAGTGCCTGCTTGGCAACAGAAAAAGGAACGTAGGCGATGCTCTGTGCGCTGTCGGGCGGCAAAGTCGCCTCCCCTTCCGCTACAAAGGCGCCCGAATCAAATAAATCGGTTACGCAAAACTTGACGGTTCGGGCCTCCCTACGGTCATTGATACCATAAAGTTGCATGCCCCAACCTTGCATTTCGCCAAACATCAAACAAACGGGACGCTGGCTCATTTCAAGTGCGTAAAAGGCCTGCTTATGGCAGAAGTAATAATCGACGACAGCCTCTGAAATCTGCGGCCAACCGTCCAGTAGGTTCCACCACATAATTCCTGTCCGGCGACCCTTGCCGATGCGATACATCTCGACAAAGAACTTCATCGCTTCGGCCTGTACGAGTTGGCTAGCTACTGCAAAACGAACGAGTGTATCTGGGATTTCACCGAACAGCTCCCCGATTTCATCAGCCATAACACCGGTGCGAAAATAGAAGGGCGATGCGTTTCCATAGGGCGCATCAGGTGTAGCATCGGGTGAGGTACCGTGAAGGATCCAGGCGTCGCTCCTGTTCGGCCACATCTGGTCTTCTGAAAGGAATTTTTTGAGACTTTGCGGCGCAGGGCAACCAGGATACCCCTGCTCGCTGGCAAAATGCGCCATAGCGTGCTTATAAAAGTCGCTCTTATAATAACTCCGCTCACCCCACATATGATGCTCGGGCAGGAAGTTACTCGTCCCTGTTTTGAAGGCTACTTCATCGATGTAAGGAGAGCTGGGCAGATACGGCCGCACGGGATCATGGTCGGCAATAGCCTGCGGAAGCACCTGCCGCGTCAGACGGTTGGAGTTGGGATCCTTCTGCTTTTCCCAGTCCATATAGACGAGGTCGCACTCATTATCTCCCACCCATAAGGCGAGACTCGGGTGCTGGCGAAGCTTTTTGATGATCTTTTCGGCCTCCTGATAGAGCCGGCCGGCAAATTCATCGTCCTGCGGGTAAATTGCACAGGCCATTGAAAAATCTTGCCAGACGAGAATTCCCTTTTCATCGCAGAAGTCAAAAAATGCGTGATCTTCATAAACATTGCCGCCCCAACAGCGGACCATGTTGCAGTGAAGTGCGTCCATGGTTTCTAAAGCCTGTTGCAGGCGCTTTTTATCCTGCGAATGGAAGGCGTCAAGCGGCACCCAGTTGGTGCCGGTCATGAAAACCTTTTCGCCGTTGACGCAAAAACAGAATTCTCCACTTCCCTGCATATCGGTGACGCTTGTGCGGATCAGTTCCAACGAGCGGATGCCCAATCTGGTTTTGTAGGTATCGACCACTTCTCCCTGTTTTAACAGTTCGACGGTGATCGCATATAGATTCTGTTCCCCACGGCCCGACGGATACCACAAATAGGGATTTTCGAGTCCGATGCGGAACTTCCCGCCGTTAAACAGGAGATTCTGTGTCTCCTCAAAGGTGCTATCTTTGCAGACGCCTTTGACGCGGATCGAATAGTTGCGCATATTCTCTCGTTCATCGACCCGCAAACGATAGAAAAAGGAGAGTGCCGCATATTTTTGGATATTTTCATTGCGGATGGGATAAATATAGAATTCCTCGATTTCGGCCTGCTTTTTCGGTTTTACGAAAACCGAACGCCAAATGCCGGCCGAAACGGCGCGCGGCATAATATCCCAACCGTACATGTGAACCGCCTTGCGGACCCGAATGCCCTCATACCAGTATTTATGCGCCTGGCTACCGACATTGAGCGGATTTTGGCGCGCCAAAATGCTCACCGGCTTTAAATGCACGACAAGACTGTTTTCCGACTCGACAACTTGGCTGATATCAAATTCGTGGCTGATGAGCATGTTATCGGTCGAGGTGACCAGTTTGCCATTGACGTAGATATCTGCGATGGTGTCAATCCCCTCGAAGCAAAGCATTGCGCCCGCCGATGAATTTTCAAACGAAAAGGTCGTCGCATACCACCAGTGCGTGTCTTCATAGTCCTGCACTTTTAAAATATTTTCTCCGAAGTAAAGATCCGGTAGAATGCCGTTTTCGACAAGATCCAATTCAAAGTTTCCCGGCACGGTCGCGCGCAAATGCCCGGGGGCCGCCTGCACCGCCGCGGCCGTCGTATACGCTATATTTTGATCAAGCACCTCACTGTGCCGGTGATAGACCGCGTCCCAAGCGCCGTCTAAACAAATTTCCATTTTCCTGATCCTCCTCTATTCCTTGACACTGCCGACTACGATTCCCTTGGTAAAGTATTTCTGCAAGAAAGGGTAAATCAGGCCGACAGGAATGATTGCCACAAAAATCTGTGCCGCGCGGATAGACCGGCTCGAAGAATTGGCATACAACTGCATATTGCCACCTAATGAACCCACCAAGCTGGTTAGGTCTCGATTTAACACCTGCAAATAGGTCTGCAACGGATAGTTATCAGGGCTATCCATGAGGATCAGGCCCTGGAACCATTCATTCCAGTTGTCGACAAAGGTAAACAAAATCAAGGTTGCCAAAACGGGTTTGCAGAGCGGCAAAATAACGCGGGTGAGAATTTTTACATGCCCTGCACCGTCGATCATGGCCG
>CASFAP010000069.1 GCA_949292695.1 uncultured Eubacteriales bacterium
TCGATCTGCTCAATGGCATGTGAGACGATAATAACCGTTGTCCCGCCCGCCATCAGCTCCGAAATGCGTTTCTCGCACTTTTGCTGGAACATAAAATCGCCCACCGACAAAATTTCGTCGACGATGAGGATGTCAGGCTTAATCACCGTGGCGATTGCAAAGGCAATGCGCGCCACCATACCAGAGGAATAGTTCTTGATAGGCATATCCAAAAAGTCGCGCAGTTCCGCAAAATCAACGATTGCATCAAAATGCTGTTCAATAAACTTTTTAGAGTACCCCAGCACCGCGCCATTTAAAAAGACATTCTCGCGCGCGGTCAGATCACCATCAAAACCAGCGCCCAGCTCGATTAAGGGGGCGATGGTCCCGCATATTTCGACTTTACCCTTGGTCGGCTTCAAAATTCCAGAGACAATTTTTAAGAGTGTGCTTTTCCCCGACCCATTGGTGCCAACAATGCCAAAAACTTCCCCTTTGCCAATTTCAACCGAAACATCATCGACCGCAATAAAGTCTTTAAAGAACAGCTCGCGGCGCATAAGCTTGATAAAATACTCTTTGAGATTTTCCAGTTTTTCCGAAGCGATATTGAAGTGCATCGAAACATGATCGATTTTTACCGCATAATTCGGCGTATCCATGCAAATCGCTCCCTTTTCTAAATTTAAATATAAAGAATAAATTTATCCTGTTTTTTCCGAAACACCAGCGCGCCGATAAGGAGCATCCCGACTCCGCTGACCACACAGGCCAACATTGAGAGCCCTCCGGGCGCCTTCCCCCAGAGCAGTGCACACCGAAAGTTGTTGACAAAATGATAAAGGGGATTGAAGGCAATAACCTTCTGAAAGGTTGGAGATAACGCATCGATCGGGTAAAAAATGGGCGTTACATAAGTCCATGCTGTTAAAATGACGTTATACAGGTGCATAATGTCGCGGAAAAAAACCGTCACAGCCGCTAAAAGCAAACCAAGCCCCAAACAGAAAAAGAAAAAGAAAACCAAAATTAGTGGCGCATAAAGCACATACCATGTCAATTCAACCTGAAAGTATAGCATCACACAGGCCACAGCAATGAGCGAGATTAGATAATTAACAAAGGCAAATGCAACTTTTTCAAGCGGAAAAATGTATTTCGGCATATAAACTTTTTTTATGAGGGCCGCCGAACCGGTAATCGAGCTGAGCGCCGATGTTGTCGCCTCCGACAAAAAATTAAACAACGTCTGCCCAAGGATCAGATAAACCGGGAACTTTTCAATATTAAAACGGAAAATAAAAGAAAAAACAGCCGAAACCACGATCATCATAAACAGCGGATTCAGTACGCTCCAGGCGATACCTAAAAAAGACCGCCGGTATTTCACCTTAAAATCCCGCGCCGTCAAATAATATAATAAAAAGCTATGTTTCCGAAATTCACGAATCAGCTTTTTCAATCTTCATTCTCCCATTGCAACAGTTTCGACATTAGTTTTAAGATTATACCATATATTGAAAAATAAATCAACCATTCTTTGCATAATGCTAAACAAAAGCCGGAGCTTTTTGCTCCGGCCGCATCGTTATTGATTCTGAGAAAATTTCTGTTTTGCCTGATCGATGCACGACTGCTCGGCCGCACTCACCTGGTACCAGCCGCGGCTTTGCATCTCCTCAAAAACCTGGGCTTGGATTTCATGTTCCTCTTTTAAAAGGGTCATCATGTCGGTGCGAAGTTGTGGATTTGCGCATTCATCGGCAAAAAGTGAATAATTGGTGGCTATATGCTTCTGTGCAGTTAACATATCGGTCAAGATTTCTTTGTCCTGCATCTGATTATTTTCACTCATGTTTCTATCCTCCTTAATTTAAATGGCTCATCAGTTTTTGGAAATGTTCCTGATGCTTCGTAGCGATAGATTCGCATTTGCTTTGAATTGCAGGATCGCTGGCCTGAGACGCGGCCTGCTTATACTTTTGGATCAAAAGCTGTTCGAGCGTCAACTGGTCTTCAATTGCCGACAATTCTTTGCTTGTTAAATTTGCCATTATAATTCCTCCTTTTTGTTACTGCATATAGTTTGCACACACAAAGGGAAATTATTCCGTAAATAAAAAAACGCACAACCGATTGGTTGCACGTTTTGTGTTGGCATCTGCTTATTTTCCCGGGCCGCTTCCAGCCAAGTATCTTCAGCGCAAGTGAGCTTAACTTCTGTGTTCGGGATGGGAACAGGTGGACCCTCACCGCCATCAACACCAACTTTTGATTGCCCTTTTGGACAACGAAGAAATTATAGCACACATAGTTTCTTTTGTCAATACCGTTTTTAAAATTTTGTACTTCCCATTTTGTTGAACCGTCCCGCATTCGAATCAGCCCGATTTAATCCAAAATTGCGCGCGAACCGCAAAGTGCGGCACTGACGCATCAATCCAGATTCTTCCTGCGCCGTTCCATTTCACCAAATCTTTCTCGAACTATCCGAGCAGGTGCGCCCGTCGCTCTAGCCCAGGCTCCGAAAGGCCGGCACGCAACATTTTTGAGGTTGAATCGATCATTGGTTGAAGTGTCTAATTTGGCCATGAAAAAACTGACACTGCGCTTTGACTCTTCCCAGCCTTGCTTGGCCATTCACTATCAACAAAAAAAGCCCCGACCCCGCCGGAGCTTTTGCAATTACTTTAAAGGTGTCTTGCGGATAAAAAGAACGCCGAGCGTGTTGGCGCCACAGTGAGCAGAGATCGTCGCACCAGCGCGGGTGACCAAGACCTCTTCAAAGGGTAACGTCTTTTTTACAAGAGCCGCAATCTCCTCTACCAGTTTTGGATCACAACCGGCATGCGTCACAAAAACGCGGTCAAGCTGGATGTCATCTTGGTCGGCCAGGCGTTCGGCCACATACTCGCGAAGTACGGCATCGTATTTTCCGCGATATTTTTTCCCAACCCCCATCTTCCCGTTTTTGACCTCGATGCAGGGCTTTAAGCGCAATAAATTCGCCCCCAATGCGGCAACTGCTGAACAGCGGCCACCCTTGTGCAGATATTCAAGGTTATCGACGACAAATGACGCATCCACATTCGGAACGATTTCCCGAACCGCCTCGGCAATTTCGGCCGCATCCTTGCCGCTCTTGGCCAACTCAGCCGCCGCCACAACCAAAAGCCCACCGCCTGTCGAGAGATTCTGCGTGTCGACAACATGCACATCAGGCAATTCCTCCGCCGCTAAACAGGCATTGGCATAGGTTGAAGAAAATCCAGAACTAATGGTGAAATGAACGACCGCATAGCCCTCATCTGTGAACTGTTTGAAAAATTGCAAGTGCTCCGCCTGGTTTGTCGCCGTCGTTTTGGCCAGCTGGCCGGTGCGGTCATGATAGGCATAGATATCGTCGGGCGTGATATCAATACCGTCCGCATAAACCTTGTCGCCAAGTACAACGCCAAGGGGTAAAATTTTGATACCGTAGCGGTTAATGAGCATTTCGCCTAGGTCAGTCGTGCTATCACTAGTGATCATGACTGGTTTTGATTGCGCCATAGCTTATTCCTCCATCTTTACAACCGGCATTGAATAACCGGACAGGATACCCGCATAGGATAACTGGTGAGATTACTATTTCTTCCTGGGACCTGAATAAAACCTGATTGTTACTTAGCCGGTCCATCGGTTGTGGTTATAATCGTCCACAGCGAACCGGTTTTTGGAAAACGACTCACGGATAGCATAAAGCGCGTTGCGCTTTCACTGTGGACATTATACCACCCTCTAATTCAAAAAACAACTTTTTTTACTTACAAAGCTAAAAATCGGTAACGAATCACTTATAACCTGTAATCTTTTGTTCCTTTTCTTTCCGCTTGTCTCCTGCTATAATAAAATTGTAAGAACAAAATGGGTCGAACAGGTGCGATTGGCAGTGTATTTTGACGCTTTCAGGTAACGGGAGGTGAGGAAAATGAAGGGATTTTTTCGATCGGTGCCCAATATCGTTATGTTGACTTTGATTTTGCTTTTGAGCGCGGCGCTCGTCATCTCATCCGTCAGCCTTGTGCAAAGCCAGCAGGATGTGGACGCGGCTGTAAACGCGGCATCCGATGCAGTGGCGGCCGCCAACGCTGAGCAGGAGCAGGCTCGTGAGGAACTTGAAGCCGAAATTGAGGCATTAAACGGACAAGTCGAGGAAAAAGCCAAAGAGCTAGACGCGGCAAAAAAAGACCTTGACGCCGAAAAGCAAACCAAAGAAGAACTAGAGCAGACGATTCAGGATTTAAAAGACCAGATCGAATCGCTTCGTGCGCAGGTGGAGCGGTTGAAACTTTCAGCCGCTAACACCGGCCCTAAAATTTGCTACCTTACCTTTGATGATGGACCTTCGGAAAACACCCTCAAAATCCTCGACATTCTCAAAAAGGCCAACGCCAAGGCGACTTTTTTTGTTCTAGGAACAGGGAATCTTGATTACCTCGATGAGATCCACGCGGGCGGGCATGCCATTGGGTTGCACGGCGATAATCACGTCTACAAATCAATCTATGCCAGCGAAGAAGCCTTTTTTGCCAATATTGAAAGCCTGCGGAGCAAGGTCAAAGCCCGAACTGGCGTTGATACGCAACTACTTCGCTTTCCCGGCGGGAGCAGTAACGCCGTCAGCAAGTCCATCTGCCCCGGAATCATGACTAAGCTCGTAAAATCCGTGCAGGAAAAGGGATACACTTACTTCGACTGGAACGTAAGCGCTGAAGACGCAACCGGAAAACCCATCACGGCACAACAAATGGTTAAAATCGTAACCGATATGGCGAAAGATAAAAATCAAATTTGTATACTTATGCACGATTCCTCTTCTAAAACGACAACGGTCGAGGCCTTACCGGCCATGATTGCGGCATTGCGTGATATGGGCTATCGGTTTGAAGCCCTCTCAGCGGACGCTTACAGTTTTGCGCATGGGCGCTTGAACAACTGAAGAAGCGGGCAGAGCGATAGTTTAATTGATATCTGCATTAATTAAATTCTTTCTTCTCCAAATGAATTCCATTTTGCATTTCTTTTTTGCATTGGTCCTCACCTTTTGCCAGCTTTGTCATAAGATAGGATAGGGGCAAACAGGAATTCCGACCGATCGGCGATAGCCATGGCCTATCCACAGAGCACCGATTTTTGCGCCCCTTGATATAAAGCCGCCCAGCGGGAATTCCCGCTGGGCGGCCTGCTTTTTAAATTCAATCGCGGTCTGTTAAAATCGGTTCATCCGTAAAGACCGGATCCTCCTCTTCTGCTTCGGGCAATAACCCCAAGGAACGGCGAAGCTCGATGTCATCATCCGGGTGCTCTGCATAGTAAGGATCAATCATATACTTTTGCACGCTAGGAAACGCGACATACTGCACCATCAAGGACTTAAAGCCCGGAAAAAAACATATGGCGACAACCAACACAAGTGCAGTTCCCAATTCTCCTCCGTAAACAATCATCCAATAACCAACCAGATAAAACAAACCCAAAATTACCGCTAACAACAGATTCTTCCAGATGTTCAAAAAAGTAAGCTTAAAACTGTTTTTATAAATTTGCCAAAGGTTAAACCGGAAGGTGATGAGGATGAGCCACATATAATACTTCATGATCGAGAAGGTCACAAGCACAAAAATCGAAACTCCAAGGCCGATAAGGGTAAAATTATCCTGTTCCGTAAAAAAGAAAAAGTAAAGGTCAAAAAAGATCAAGGCAGTCAAGACCGCATTGATAATTCCAGCCGGCAGAGCCTGTTTCCAGTTTTTTTGGATTGTCTCAAGGAAATCACTCATACCAAAGGAGTGCTTACCCCGTGAGATATTGCGGGTGACCTTGGTCAGTCCCACGCTCCCGAGTCCATAGCTTAAAACCGGTATAGAACAGATCGTATAGGCAAATCCCACACTCAATAGCTTCCAAAAGTTGCGAAAGTAAGTTTCAAAAAAAACCACAAAGGTCTTTTTTCGCGATTCTCCCTTGCCGACGCCAGGGCCGGGCTTGGAATAGTTTTGAAAAAACAATCCTGCCATTTACGAATTTCCTCCCGCTTGCCGCTTGTATAGGAGACGCTCTTTGATCGAAATGCGCCTGTAACCCAGCGTATAAGAGATCTGGCACATCACCGGAAATACGACAAGAGTCAATATGAGCGAAAGCACCCCTACCCAACTTACTTCGGTAGCCATAGTCGCCCCATCGGTCACGGCGTTGACAATCGAAAACAAATGGAAATTTGCGAGGTTAAACAGCACCAGCATTTGCCGCGGCAAAAATTCCAATTTGCCCAAAAGAAGCAAAAGCCATATCGCGGCATATGGTAGATCGACTAAAAGCCCGATTTTTGCCCCTCTGAAACGATCCATTCGGATGCGGTCGAACTGCACAAGGTTGCGGTCGCTGTCTCCCCGGTCCCACAGTTTCACATATAGCATCGAAAAAACAATCAAGAAAGCTAAAACCTGAGTCAAAATGGCCACTGTCAAATCGGCCGGTCGACTTAAATCGGTCTGATAAGGATGCTTGACCAGCTTCCAATGGACCATATCTTTATATTCTGCCTCATATTGTTCGTATAGCGTATCGACCTTTTGTTCTCCATTTTCGTCAGTTTCGAACTTGAAATCATAGAGCATTTTGGTTTCCGCCGTATCTTCATTGACAGCCATTACAACATACCCGGCCTGGGAAGTGCCTAAATACATCGCAATAATATAAATAGACGCAAACATGACAAAGCACATAATGGTCGCGGCAATATTTCGCAAAATACAGCCGCCTGCTATTTTCCAGTTGTCGCGCCTCTTTTGCGCTTCAAAGTCTTCCACTTAAACATCCCTCGCTTTTCAGGTTTGGAGAGGATAAGCCACATAAGCGTAAACCAGCCCGCGATCTATTCGGAACCGTCTAATCAAGCCTGCAAATCTATGAATAAATATTGATAATCGCTTTGAGCACCGCGGGGACCGTCTATGGAAAAGCCCACGAAGCCATGGAATGATTAGGTTCGGTAAGAAAAAGAACTTCTTTCTAAAACAAGCAAACCTATGGACATTATACCAACAGAAAGAGCCGCCGTCAACCGCACGATTTTAGAAGATCTCGCATCATATAAGCGGCTTTATAAATATCGCCTCCGCCCATGGTCAGGATAAGATCCCCTGGGCGAGCCGATTCGACGGCCGCGCGGGCGACCGATTCAAAATCCAGTTCAACGCTGGCGTTTTTTAGCGGTGCGGCAAGATCCTCAGAAGAGATTCCATAGGTATTCTGCTCGCGCGAGCCCATAATAGGGGTCAAAATCACCTGGTCTGCCAGGTGCAAAGCCTCAATAAAATCATCCTTCAACAGTGCAGTACGGGAAAAGGTGAAAGGCTGAAAGACGGCGATGACTTTTCCCTTGGCCAATTCCTTAGCGGCCGTAAGGGTCGCGCGCAGTTCGGTCGGGTGATGCGCGTAGTCATCGGCCAGCAATATGCCGCCAAATTCGCCCAACATTTCAAAACGCCGTCCGGCCCCATGAAATGACAAAATCGAATCGCGGATCCCTTCGGCCGGCAGTCCCATGTCATACGCGGTTGCAAAAGCCGCTAATGCGTTATAGATATTATGCCGGCCGGGGATGGCCAATTCCAGCCGGGTAATGTTCTCGCCGCGACGTACGACATCAAAACAAAAACCAATTCTGCCTCGAGTAATATTCGCGGCGGTATAGTCGTTTTCTGCTTCCAAGCCAAACGTGATCCGCCGCGCCGGCAAATCTTTTGCGGCCTTTTGCACCAGTTTATCGTCGCCGTTGATTACAATCTTGCTGGCCATTGAAAGGAACTTCCGAAAAGAGGCGACGAGATTATCCATTGTGCCAAAATAATCGAGATGGTCGTTATCGATATTGAGGAGAACTGCAACATCAGGGGTCATCTGCAAAAAGGTATCGACAAATTCACAGGACTCGCAGACCATGTGCTGGCTCTTGCCGACGCGCCCATTTGCATCGATGAGCGGCAATTTCCCGCCGATAACAGCCGTCGGATCCGCGCCGCAAAGGATCAAAATTTGAGTCAACATCGAAGAAACAGTAGTCTTTCCATGCGTACCGCAAACACCAATGCAGTCGTCAAATCGCCTCGTCAATGCGCCGAGCAGGTGTGAACGCTCCATCGTCGGAATGCCGGCCGCTTTGGCCGCGACAAGCTCCGGATTGTCTTGCGCGATGGCGGCCGAATATACAACGAGCTGAGCACCGCCGATTTGCTCGGCCTTATGCCCTAAAAATACTGGGATTCCCAGATTTTTCACGCGCTTTAAGGGATCGCTTTCGTTGTTGTCGGACCCGGTCAACTCGTAGCCAAGGCTGTGCAAAATCTCAGCCAATGGGCACATGCCAGACCCGCCGATGCCAATCATATGAATCCGCCGAACCGTCTCTAAAATTCGGTCCTCCGGGCGCATTTCTTTCATATGGATTACTCCTTTTCAAGCATTCTCGTTTTATTATATTGCGTTTTTTCCAAAAATAAACAAAATCGAATATGTTGCGTCTAAATAAGAACTGGAAAACGAGCCGACACCACTATGAATGATGCAAAGCCGGGCGCGCGGCGAGACGCCGGACTATGTCCGGCTCGCGTCAGGGTCAAATAAGCCTATCAAGAAAAGCTCTGCTTCCCTGGCGCTTACGGCGCCCGTGGCGCCGGTCCCGCCGCGCGACCCAGCTTTGGCAAAAAAGCTACGCTCGCAAATCCAGCACTCGAAAGCCGCACCGCGCCGGCCGGCATAGATAGGTGCTTCGGTAGCGCGACTTGAAAGCCCGATACGCCGCATTCGCACAGCCGGAATCCGAAAATAAGGCAAAGCAGGCCGGCCCGCTTCCTGAAAGCGATACCCGGTCGGCCCCAAAACTATAGATTTCCGCCTCAAGTGCAGTATGATCCCACACTGCCTCAAAGGCGTTGCCTAACCGCGCGCAAATCTCACTGTAATCGCCATGCCGCAATGCGTCGGCCGTCCCGGGGGTAAAAGGGCCGGATAAGAAAGAACCGTCTCGCTTCAATGCCTCGTCAAGACGGCGGTACATTTCTGCTGTCGAAGGTTTCCGGCCTTTTTTCAAGATTAGAATCGAGCATTCAGGCATGGGCGGAAGAGGCTCTAGTTCCTCCCCCACGCCCCCAACCCTGGCTGTCGAGCCGGTCAGGCAAAAAGGTACGTCGGCGCCAAGAGAAAGGCCCAGTCGCGCCAAAGATGCTTGCTCGAGCGGCTGGCCGCACAACAAATTGAGGCCCAAGAGTACAGCGGCCGCATCCGCGCTCCCTCCACCGAGGCCGGCGGAGATCGGAATCGCTTTTTGTAGCTCGATCAAAACGCCTTCTTTGCGCCCGGTCTCTTTCAAAAACAGCCGCGCCGCCCGCTCAACGATGTTGTCATGCCCTTGCAAAATGCGATGATTTGTCGAGACCGATATCCCTTCGCCACTTTGCAAAACCAAATGCAATCGGTCGCTGAGTGTAACCGATTGCATAATGCTGTCAAGCAAATGGTATCCGTCCTCGCGCCGCCCTGCGATGTCGAGAGTGAGATTCAATTTTGCATTGGCCTGCAGGGTCAACTCCAGCCCACTCACCTCTTTCTCTCGTCGAGGAATGCTTCGATTCTCGCGAGCGCCGTGTTCAAATGGTCGACTGAATAGCAATAAGAAGCGCGAATAAAGCCCTCTCCCCCTTGACCGAAGGCCGTTCCGGGTACAAGCGCCACCCGCTTTGAATATAGCAGTTGCTCGCAGAATTCTTCGCTCGAAAGCCCTGTCGATTGGATCGACGGAAATACGTAAAATGCTCCCTGCGGCTCATGGCAGGCAAAACCTAGCCGACGGAACCCGTTGACAATCAACCTGCGGCGAATATCATACTTTTCGAGCATATCGGCGATGTCATTATCGCCATTTTTCAGCGCTTCCACCGCCGCATATTGCGAAAGTGTCGGCGCGCACATAATCGCGTACTGGTGAATTTTCACCATCTGCTGGATGATGGGCGCTGGACCGCAGGCGTATCCAAGGCGCCATCCCGTCATCGAAAAGGTCTTGGAAAAACCGTTTATAACAATCGTACGTTCCCGCATGCCATCAATCGCGGCGATCGAAACGTGCTTCACAGCGCCAAACGTCAGTTCAGCGTAAATCTCGTCTGAGATGACAATGATATTTGTATCCTTCAGCACTTCGGCAATAGCCTCTAAGTGCTCCCTTCGCATAACTGCACCGGTCGGATTGCAAGGAAAGGGCAAAATGAGCGCCTTGGTGCGAGGTGTGATCGCGGCTCGGAGCTGTTCGGGCGTCAGACGGAACTCATCTTCCGCCTTGGTTTCAATGATAACCGGCACGCCGCCGACTAATGTTGTAATCGGTTCATAGCAGACAAAACTGGGTTGCGGTATGATAACCTCATCTCCCGGGCCGACGACGGCATGGATGCAACCGTCAATGGCTTCGCTTCCGCCAACCGTTACGATGATTTCCGTTTCGGGATCATAAGACAACCCATATTTGCGGCCGACAAACTCATTAATTTCGCGTCGCAATTGCATTAGGCCCCAGTTTGAAGTATAGCGCGTCTTGCTCTGCTCGAGTGAGCGGATTCCTGCGCGACGGATATGCCAGGGAGTTGGAAAATCGGGTTCTCCGACTCCCAACGAAATAACATCCTCCATCTGTTCGGCGATGTCAAAAAATTTGCGGATGCCGCTGGGTTTTATGCGGACGACATCGGGATTGAGGACCTGATTATAATCAATCACAGCGACATTTTCCTCCTGTCGTCACTGTGGGAGCCGCAGAGCTCCACATCCAGCTCTTTATAGCGGCGGAGTACAAAATGCGTCGCCGTCGAAATCACACTCGGCATAGTAGCCAATTCTTTCGCCACAAACATCGCAACTTCCTGGAAGGTGCGGCCCTTGACGATAACGCAAAGGTCATAACCTCCTGACATGAGATAGACCGTTTCAACTTCGCTGTACTGCATGACGCGTTCGGCAATTTGCTCGAAACCGAGGTCAGGTTGTGGCGTAACACGAAGTTCAATCAATGCCGAAACATAGGCGCTGTCGAGCCGCTCCCAATCGATGACGGCCTTGTACCCACGAATTAAGCCCTCACGCTCCATTTCAGCGATTTCAGTACGGACTTCATCTTCGGAAAGGCCGGTCATGACGGCCAGTTCCGATACCGAACGGCGCGCATTTTCATCCAGTAGATTTAAAAGTTGCAGGTTCATAACAGTACCTCCTAAATATGTTTGTTTTGCGATCCATATCAAATCATTTTTATCATAAACTTATAAATCATTTTCACAGCTTCCATTTTTCTAGCCTACGTTTACAATAATTTATTTGAGAAGGCTCATCATACCATACGCACATTATCGCCCTACGCGCAAAATGCGCATCAGACCGGTTCTGTAGGTCCATCGGTTCTGGCATAATCATACGCAGTCGTTGCGGCGCGCCGCAATCAGCGGCCTTTGGCCAAAATACGCTTAGCATTTTTGCCCGCACATATGATACCACAGCCTTAAGTATTAAGGCACCTTGCGCACTGACTTTCCCGGTCCATCGGTTGTGGTGAAAAAACCACAGCGTGGCGGTTTTAAAAACCGCCTTACGCCAAGCGTATAGCGTGCCGCGCTTTCGCTGTGGACATTATACCATATTCCTGCTGAAAAATATAGCCCTTTTTATTTACTTTTGGCGCAGGATGTAGTAAAATGAAGACCACAAGAATTTGAAGGAGTGGCTTTCATGAGAGCAGTCATCACCGTTGTCGGGAAAGACAACGTCGGGATCCTTGCCCGTGTCTCGAGCGAATGCGCCAAATATCAGGTCAACATCAGCGAGGTCTCCCAGACCATCCTCCACGATCTTTTTTGTATGATTATGGTCTGCGAAGTCGACCGTCTCACCATCGAATTCGGTGAGTTTGCCGATCGGATGAAACAGGTCGGCGAAGAACTCGGCATGTCGATTCAGGCCATGCACGAGGACCTGTTTAACTCCATGCACCGCATTTAGGAGGTTCGGCATGTATAACACCCACGACATCCCCGAAACCATCACCATGATCCAGGATGAACACCTCGATATCCGAACCGTCACACTCGGCATTTCTCTGCTTGATTGCATTGACGGCGATATCGACACTGCCTGCCGCCGGATCTACGATAAAATCACCCGTACGGCTCGCGATCTCGTGCCGGTCTGCGAAGAGATCGAACGCGAATACGGTATACCGATTATAAATAAGCGCATCTCGGTCACTCCTATCGCCATGCTGGCCGCGGCCTGCAAGACTTCCAATCCAGTCAAATTTGCCCTCGCGCTCGAGCGGGCCGCGAAGGCGACGGGCGTCAACTTCATCGGCGGGTATTCGGCCCTGGTTCAAAAGGGCTTTGCCGCCGGCGATTACGCGCTCCTTGAAAGCATTCCTGAGGCCCTCGACGTCACAGAACATGTCTGCTCTTCGGTCAACATCGGCTCAACGAAGGCCGGCATTAATATGGATGCCGTCGCTAAGATGGGCCGCATCGTCCGCGCGACGGCCGAACGAACTGCCGACCGCAACTGTATCGGCGCCGCAAAACTGGTCGTCTTTTGCAATGCACCAGAGGACAATCCCTTTATGGCCGGCGCCTTTCACGGTGTCGGCGAACCGGATTGTGTAATTAATGTCGGCGTTTCGGGCCCCGGTGTCGTCCGTGCCGCGTTGGCAAAATCCGAAGGATTGGACCTCGCCGGTGTTTCAGAGCTCATCAAACGAACGGCCTTTAAAATCACCCGCATGGGCCAGCTGGTCGCCAAAGAGGCTTCCCGTCGCCTGTGCATTCCCTTTGGTATCGTCGATCTCTCATTGGCCCCGACGCCGGCTGTAGGCGACTCGGTCGCGCATATCTTAGAAGAAATCGGCCTAGAAAAATGCGGCGCGGCCGGGACGACGGCGGCGTTGGCCATGCTCAACGATGCAGTTAAAAAAGGCGGCGTTATGGCTTCGTCCCGTGTCGGCGGCCTTTCAGGCGCCTTCATTCCGGTTACGGAAGACGCCGGCATGATTGACGCCGCGAGATCCGGCGCTTTGCGCATTGAAAAGCTCGAAGCTATGACGGCAGTCTGTTCGGTCGGGCTCGATATGATCAATATCCCTGGCGACACACCGGCTGAAGTCATCTCGGCCATCATCGCGGATGAGGCCGCCATCGGCATGATCAATTCCAAAACGACAGCGGTCCGCGTCATCCCCGCAATCGGTAAGCAGGTCGGCGAGGAGCTCTCTTTCGGCGGCCTTTTGGGGAGCGGTCCGGTCATGGAGGTCAGCCGCTATTCGCCCGCCAAGCTCATCGCCCGTGGCGGCCAGATCCCCGCCCCTATCCAAAGCTTAAAAAATTAAATCATCAAGCCTTTGAACCGCCATTTCACTTGTCTTTTTTACACGGTCCTAAACTGCTCGGTTGGGGCGTGTTTTGCACAAACAACCAAAACACTGTTATCAATTTGCGGCATTACACACTGTGCAAACGTTTTTGATTGATTGTCGTTTTTCCTATATTTCACTTCTTCCCTCTTGTTTCGACCTGACATGCCCTTTTCCGACTTTACAAAATCCTGACAAAACTTCACGTTATTTTTTCAAAATAATAGGAACACGTTTTACATGATTCGGATAAAATTGTGGCAGAATAAATTAAGGAGTGAAGAAAACTATGAAAAAAACAGTTGTGACTACTGTCGCCGCATTACTGGTCGCGGCGTGTCTGGCCGGATGCGGCACAGGCGAAAATGGAGAGACTTTTAACAAAGATTCTGACATCGCGGTCATCTCGCGTGAAGAAGGATCCGGCACCCGTGGCGCCTTCGTCGAGCTGTTTGGCATCGAAGAAGAGGACGCGGATGGCAACACGGTCGACAAAACCGTCGCTACGGCCGAACAGACCAACAGCACTGCCGTTATGATGACCTCGGTCAACGGCAACCCTTACGCTATCGGATACACCTCACTCGGTGTTTTAAACGATACCGTCAAAGCCGTTAAAATTGACGGCGCCGAAGCTACAGTCGACAATATTCTTTCGGGCACCTACAAAATCTCCCGTCCCTTCATTGTCGGATCCAAAGCCGATGCCTCAGATGCGGCGAAAGACTTCTTAGCATACATTATGAGCGACGAAGGCCAAAAGGTCATCACTGACGAAGGCTATGTCTCGGTCGGTTCCAACGGTGCTTATACCGCAACCGAAGCTAGCGGCAATGTCGTAATCGCCGGCTCTTCTTCTGTCACACCCCTTATGGAAAAGCTTGTAGAGGATTTCGAGTCCCGCAATAGCAATATCACGGTTGATGTTCAGCAATCCGATTCCTCAACCGGTATTTCTTCTTTAGCGGATGGCACCTGCGACCTCGGCATGGCTTCGCGTGAACTCAAAGACACCGAGACCGCCAAAGGCATCACCGGTACAGTCATCGCGCAGGATGGCATCGCTGTGATTGTCAACAATGAAAATCCCATTGAGGAACTCACCCCCGATCAAGTAAAACAGATTTTCACCGGCGCTGAAACCACCTGGGCAAACTTCATCCAATAACGACTGGAGTGGTTGGATTTGAAAAAATGGAAAGAACGTGGCATGCGTGCGGCCTTTTTGGCCGCCGCTTGCGTTTCTGTCGTCGCCGTCTTGCTGATTTGCATTTTTTTGTTTGTGAACGGTGTGCCTGCGATGGCCGAAATCGGTGTCTTTAAGTTCCTTTTCGGAACGACTTGGCGTCCAAGCAACAACATTTACGGCATTCTTCCCATGATTATTGGCAGTCTTTACGTCACGGCCGGCGCCATTCTTTTAGGCGTCCCCATCGGATTATTGACCGCCATTTTTCTTGCGCGTTTTTGCCCCAAAAAACTTTATGGCCCCTTTAAAAGTGCCGTCGAATTAATGGCCGGTATCCCCTCAGTCATTTACGGTTTTTTCGGTCTTGTTTTGCTCGTCCCGGTGATTCGCAATCTCTTTGGTGGAACAGGAAAAAGCATCCTGACAGCATCTATTCTCCTCGGGATCATGATTCTTCCGACCATTGTCAGCGTATCGCTATCATCGTTGCAGGCTGTGCCCGAAAGCTATTACGAAGGCGCTTTGGCGTTGGGGGCAAGCCACCAGCGTAGCGTGTTTTTCGCTGTGCTTCCGGCCGCCAAGTCGGGTGTACTGGCCGGCGTAGTCCTCGGTGTCGGACGGGCTATTGGCGAAACCATGGCTGTTATCATGATCGCCGGCAATCAGGCTGTCATTCCCGATTCTATCTTAAAGGGTGTTCGCACTTTAACGACCAACATCGTCCTTGAAATGGGGTATGCCGCCGATCTGCATCGTGAGGCGCTGATCGCGACGGCCGTCGTGCTCTTTGTCTTCATTCTCATTTTGAACCTTTCATTCTCACTGCTGAAAAGGAGTCGGGAAAATGGTTAAAGCATCAAATCAGAAAGTACTATCGAGGACCCTTTCGGCCCTTGTTTATATCGCAGCGGGTCTGACTGCCGCCGTTTTTCTCACCATCATCATTTACTTGCTTGTCATGGGCTTGCCCAATCTCTCTTTTGATCTGTTCAGTCCAAAATACACATCCGAAAATGCCTCCCTTCTACCGGCGCTGGTCAACACCCTGATCTTGATCGTCATGGCGCTTCTTATTGCGGCGCCCATCGGCATCGGCTCGGCCATTTATCTTGTCGAGTATGCGACGCGTGGCAATCGCTTTGTCAAGCTCATCCGGGTGACAACCGAAACCCTCTCAGGCATTCCTTCGATCGTCTATGGTCTTTTTGGCATGCTCTTTTTCGTAACGGCGCTGAAATGGAGCTATTCCCTACTTGCCGGCGCATTTACGTTGGCAATCATGATTTTGCCGCTTATCATGCGCACTACCGAAGAAGCGCTTCAGTCGGTACCCGATTCCTATCGTGAGAGCAGTTTTGGTCTTGGAGCTGGAAAGCTCCGCACCATCTTCCGCATCATCCTGCCCGACGCTTCACCCGGCATTCTTTCGGGGATCATTTTGGCCGTAGGCCGAATCGTCGGAGAGAGCGCCGCACTCATTTATACGGCAGGCACGGTTGCAAAATTGCCCAAAAGCCTGATGTCTTCCGGGCGAAGCCTCTCGGTGCACATGTATAATATTTCGAGTGAAGCGACCCATATCGGAGAGGCCTATGCCACTGCCCTCGTCCTTTTGGTACTTGTGCTCGGAATCAATCTGCTGTCGGGTTATTTTGCCCGCCGGTTGCGAAAGGAACGCTAAAATGGACCAGTTTGAAATCAATCATGTTGATTTGTTTTACGGCGACTTTCAAGCGCTCAAAGACGTCAATTTAAAAATCAAAGAGAAGGAAATTACGGCCTTTATCGGCCCGTCGGGTTGCGGCAAATCCACTTTACTGAAATCCCTCAACCGCATGAACGACCTCATCGAAGGTTGCCGCATCACCGGCGAAATCCTGCTAGAGGGCGAGGATATTTACGGAAAAAATGTCGACGTCAACCTGTTGCGCAAACGCGTCGGTATGGTTTTCCAAAAGCCTAGCCCCTTTCCTATGAGCATTTATGACAACATTGCCTTCGGGCCTCGCACCCATGGTGTCCGCGGCAAACAAAAGCTTGATGAAATTGTTGAGACCGCCTTACAACAAGCCGCACTTTGGGACGAAGTCAAAGATCGCCTCAAGAAAAATGCGCTCGGCCTTTCGGGCGGACAACAGCAACGCCTTTGCATCGCCCGTGCTTTGGCCGTCGAGCCTGAAGTGCTTTTGATGGATGAGCCGACCAGTGCCCTCGACCCTATCTCGACCTCAAAAATCGAAGAGCTGGCTTCCGAGCTCAAGAAAAGGTATACAATCGTCATTGTGACACATAATATGCAACAGGCCGTCCGTCTTTCGGATAAAACAGCCTTTTTCTTGGTAGGCGAGGTCGTTGAATACGGCCCCACCAATGATATTTTCTCAATGCCGAAGGATAAACGCACCGAAGACTACATTACGGGGAGGTTTGGTTAATGCGTAGCAAATACGATGCGCAACTGCTCTATCTGCATGAACAGCTAGGCCGCATGGGTCAGCTTTGCGAAGAAGCCATCGCGAACGCGACAAAGGCGATTTTTTCAGAAGAGCCCGAGTTCGCCAGGACCGCCGCCAAATGCGAAGAAGCCATAGACCAAAAAGAGCGTGAAATTGAAGCGTTATGCATGCAGTTGCTTCTCCAACAGCAACCCGTTGCAACCGATCTCAGGCGGATTTCCACCGCCATCAAAATGATCTCCGATATGGAGCGCATTGGGGACCAAGCCGCCGATATCGCATTTTTAACCTTGGAAAATGATATTGCCCGGACCGCCGGTGACGTGCACCTCAAAGACATGGCCCGCGCTACCATCCAGATGGTGAATGAGAGCGTCGCCGCCTATGTCGCGGCTGACGGCGAAAAGGCCTCTGCCGTCATCCAAATGGACGATAAGGTCGACGCCTTATTTCTAGAGATTAAAAGCGCCCTTGTCGACCTTGTCCGTGCTGACGGCGATGCGGCTGAAAACGTTGTCAATCTTTTAATGATCGCAAAATATTTTGAACGCATTGGGGATCACGCTGTCAATGTCGCCGAATGGGTTTTATTTTCCATCACCGGACGCCACGTTAAAAAGGCTCCCGCATCCGAAACGGATTAATTGATTCATTTCATTCGGATAAGCACGGATACGCATCTATGTGAAAGCTTTCCTTGTCTATTTCTTTCTCATTGTGGATCCAGAGAAACAATAAAAATAAAATAATGCCCTTTTGATGGCTAACGCTCACAGCCCTTGTAAATTCGCCGTGCGAAATTTGCGGGGGCGATTTCTTTGCCTTTTTTGACTTTAAATATCAATGAGGGCTTGTACCCTGTTTTGACCTGAATTTTATTGAAGATCAAACATCAATGCAATGAAACAAGAA
>CASFAP010000070.1 GCA_949292695.1 uncultured Eubacteriales bacterium
TTTAATTCACGACGACCTGCCCTGCATGGACAATGACGACATGCGTCGCGGTAAACCCTCATGCCATAAGGCTTTTGGAGAGGCGACCGCCTTGCTGGCCGGCGATGGACTGTTGACTTTGGCTTTTGAAGCAATGGCAAACGCCAAAGAAATTCCGGCCGACCGGGCTGTGCTCGCTATCTCGGAGCTGGCGCGATTAGCTGGTATTTCAGGGATGATTGGGGGCCAGGTGATCGACCTGCAAAGCGAAGGTAAGCCGGTGGACCGAGATTGCATCATCGAGATGTACACGCTCAAGACCGGAGCGCTCCTGCGCGCCGCGGCCGACATCGGATGCTTGCTTGCGGGCGCTAGCACAGAACAACGAGCCGCCGCCTGCCGGTATGCGGCCGATATTGGATTGGCCTTTCAAATTGTCGACGACCTCCTTGACGCCGAAGGGGATGCGCAGGCCCTTGGTAAGCCGACGGGAAGCGATGAAAAAAATGGGAAATCCACTTACGTATCTTTTGTAGGCCTCGACGAGGCAAAACAGACTGTAGCGGATTTAACGCGGCGGGCAAAATCGGCTCTCACGATTTTTGAAGGCGACACCTCTGCGCTAGAAGAGCTGGCTGATTTGTTGGCCGACCGCAATCGTTGAACGACTCTGAAAAGGGGATGCCGTTTTGGAGTATCAGCTTTTAAACCAGATTCTCGGACCTGAGGATGTAAAACAAATCCCGCCGGCGCAATTGCCGCAGTTGTGTGAAGAAATTCGGGATTGCCTGATTCAAACCGTCTCTAAAAATGGGGGGCATTTGGCCTCCAACCTCGGCGTCGTGGAGCTCACCGTCGCCTTGCACCGCTCGTTTTCTTCTCCTGAGGATGCGATCCTTTTCGACGTCGGGCATCAGAGCTATACCCACAAGCTTTTGACCGGCCGGTTTCAACAATTTTCGACGCTTCGTAAGGAGGGCGGTCTTTCAGGGTTCATGCGGCCTGACGAAAGCGTACATGACCCTTTTATCACCGGGCACAGTAGCAACGCCATTTCGGCCGCTTACGGCATTTATAAGGCCAAAACATTGCGCGGCGAATCCGGTACGGCCGTCGCAGTTATCGGCGACGGTGCGATGACGGGCGGCATGGCCTTCGAGGCGCTTAATAACGCCGGCACAGGAAAGAGCAATTTTATTATCGTCCTCAATGACAATAAAATGTCGATTTCCCGCAATGTCGGCGCGTTGGCCAGATATTTGAATCTCATCCGCACGAAGCCGTCGTACCATCGCTTTAAAATGCACGTTCAAACCTTTTTGGAGCATATTCCGGTTGTCGGCAAGCAGATGAAACGCAGTCTGTTTCAGTCGAAAACAATGCTGAAAAATGCGATTTATCACAGTAATATTTTTGAGGGCTTCGGGTTTAACTATCTCGGCCCGGTCGACGGGCACAATATTCAAAAACTTGAAAACCTGTTTGAAATCGCTAAATCGCAAAACCGGCCGGCCCTCATTCATGTGATTACGACAAAGGGCAAGGGTTATGCTTACGCCGAAAATAGCCCCAAACAATACCATGGCGTCTCGGCCTTTGACATCGACGAGGGCATGGAACTCACCCATAAGCAGGATTGCTTTTCGGATGTGGCCGGCGATACGCTTTGCGAGCTGGCCTTGCAGGATCCGACAGTCTGCGCGATTACTGCCGCCATGACCTCCGGCACAGGCCTGACCGATTTTTCGAAATCCTTTAAAAACCGTTTTTTTGATGTCGGCATTGCCGAAGAGCACGCTGTAACCTTTTCTGCTGGTCTTGCCAGCGCCGGAATGCGGCCATTTTTTGTCGTATATTCTTCTTTTTTGCAACGCGGATACGATCAGATCCTGCATGACGCCGCCATTGCGCGCTGGCCGTTGACGTTATGTATTGACCGGGCCGGTATCGTTGGGGACGACGGCGAAACCCATCAGGGACTCTTTGACGTCGCCTTTTTGAGTACAATCCCTGGTATGGAGATTTATTCCCCAACCTATTACTCCGAACTGCAGGCCCTTCTCAAAATGGAAAAAAAGTTGCGCGCAATCCGGTATCCACGGGGCAAACAGAGTGAGCCTCCCGCAGGCTTTCTGCCGGATTTGGCGCCCTATAGCCGTTTTGGAAACCCCGGCAAAAAAGTGATCGTA
>CASFAP010000071.1 GCA_949292695.1 uncultured Eubacteriales bacterium
CCGCGACCTGGGTCGTACCTTCATAAAGGGATGCCGTAATCTCAACACTACTGTATGCGATGAACGAATACTCGCTGGTTGTGTCGGGGGTAAGGCAATACCAGTACTCCAAGTCCGGTTCGACATTGTCATACGCATGGCCGGTGCCGTCCAAAGAGACGTATTCCGTCAGAACCAGCGTGTATTTTTTCTGCGCTGGCGCGGAAGTGGATGGAAATACTACCTGAAAGAGATATTCCTGCCCGCTTTGCAGAAAATAACCAAACGAGAAGTCGTTGCCATACTGAGAATCGTCTGAAGCCAGCAACATATTCCCTTCATACAGTTCCCCGCGGGTATTGGCGTTCGAATCGAAATTATAGAACCGGTAGAGGCCGGAAACGGGCGCCGTAAAGACATACCACTGATCGTCAGACGTGCTGAGATTCTCGTAGATCGGGGTATCTGTTTGTATCATTTTACCATAAGATACGGTAATTGTAAAGGCCCCTGAGATATTTTTGTTGTATCCTAATACTTTCAGGTTGTATTCCTGCCCTGCAATCAGGTTGCAGGATACCACAAAGTTCTCCCCGTCCCCGCTGTCGTCGTCCGACGCGACGAACCCTGTCGCCCCATATACCTCCCCGATCGTGTCTACGTTGCCGCTCGTATAGAAGCGGTAGCCGCCCGTGACCGAAGGTGTGAAGGAGAACCATGTTTCGTCTTCCGTCAAGGTACCTGAAAGCGGGACGTCAAGGGTCAGCGGGGTGCTTTCGGTGACATCGACTTTATAAATATAAAAGGAATAATAGCCGCCGTAGTGGCTCCCGCTGGTCGCCTCCGGATTATGGACTCCGACGCAGGCATAATAACCCTTGCCAGCCTCCAGCACACAGGAAATATTAAAGTTTTGTCCATCCCCTGAATCGTCGTCAGTCATTAAAAGGGTCGTGTTCTCATAAAGTCGCCCGCTGGTATCCGAATCGCCGGTCGTTCCAAAAATGTAGCGCCCGGAGGACATCGGGACAAAACGGTACCAGCGCAACGCGCCGACATCGAGGTAAGAATCCGGGGTAGTGCCGACGCCCATCGGCACAAGCTCCACAAAAGAGGAAGAGCCATACATCAAGTCCGGCACAGGGAATTCGGGTTCCAGACTCCCAAACGCCCAATCCTCCACGCTCCAGATATAGCCGAGCAACGTTACGTTCTGCAAAGAGGGGGTAGCGAAGGCATAGGACTCCACTTTATTGACAGTATCCGGTACAGTGACTGAAACGAGCGCCGTACCGTCAAAGGCCCTGTAGCCAATATACTTCAGCCGGGCCTCATCGCCGCCGAGGCTCAACGTATCTAAAGCCGTGCATTGATAAAACGCTCGCTCTTTCAAATTCACGACGCCGTCACAGATCGTGACGCTGGCGAGCGCTTCGCAGTATGCAAAGGCGTTCGAGCCGACTGTGTAAATGTTTCCAGGAATTTCAATCTCGGTAAGACTGCTACAGTAGCTGAAGGTGCCGGTTTCAATGTTATCCAGGCTATCCGGCAAGTCGATGCTCTCCAAAGCGGAACAGTTTTTAAAAGCATACCCGCCTAGGTGGTTAAGGTTCGAGGGAAGGGTTATCTGCTCTAAGTTGGAACAGCTGACAAAAGCAAATGCACTGATATGGGTCAGGCTTTGCGGCAAAGCCAATTCGGTCAACGATTTGCAGTTCGCAAAGGCATGCACGCCGAGCTTGGAGAGACTGCTGTTTTCTGCAAAAGAAATATTTTCAAGCGCAACGCAGTAATTGAAGGCGTGATCCCCAATTAATTCCAAAGACGCAGGAAGGGCGACATTATTAAGCCGGATGCAACCGAAAAAGAGGGAATCAGGCAACTCTGTAAGCGCCGACGAAAGCGTAATGCTTTGTAGCGATGTACAGTTGCGGAAGGCCGAAGAACCGATTTGGACCACACTGTTCGGCAACGTAATTGAGACGAGAGATACGCATCCAGAGAATGCGTTATCACCGATTGCCGTTACAGTGCTCGGGATGGTAATTTGCGAAAGCAGAGTGCAGTCTTCAAACGCACTGTTTCCAATGTATTCCAACCCATTCGGCAGGTTCACCTGTGTGAGGTTGGATTGATTCGAAAACAGGCCATTTCCAATGGATCGGATTTGGATTCCATTGAGCATTTCTGGAATGGTAATCTCTGCCTCACTGCCATGATAGTCCGTCAGATTTCCCTGATCGTCGATTTCAAACCGTTTGTCAATATTCGTAATTGTAATGGAACGGGTCGACTGGTTGCCTACAATATCGGTCGCCACAAATAGAAAGGTGCCATTTTCAGTAAAGATATGGCTTTGGGCGTTGAGCGTACCCTCATTTGTATGTACTGTGACAGTGATATCTTGGTTGGTCAATCCAGTGAAATATGGATCAACCGTAATCACAGGCGGTGTTTTATCAATGTTTGTAATCGTAACCGTTTGCGTCAAAGTATTTCCGTCGGCATCCACCGCAGTAAAAGTATAGCTACCGTTTTGTGTGAATGTGTGGGTGTCGGTCTCTAGCGTGCAGTTTTTGCCGATTGCAGTAACGGTAATATCTTGATTCGTGGGATCTGTATTGTATTGCTCGATTACGATTTGTGGCACGACCTCGGCAAATGGGATATTATGTTGAGATGCATACGTTTGTGCATAGGAATTGCGGTCGCCGTTAATCGTAAATTGACCGCAGGCATCAAATGCACCCGAACCAATGCTATTCACACTGCCGGGAATGGTGATCTGCTGAAGTGACGAACATCCGTAAAAACAATTGTTTGGAATGTTTAAAAGGCGCGCGGAAAGGACAGCGCTGGTGAGCGCTGTACAATTTTTAAAGGCCGATGCACCCAAAGATGTTACCCGATCCGGAATGGTGATTGAGGTCAATTTTTTGCAGGATGCAAAGGCAAACTCACCAATGGACGTCAAGTTCTGCGGCAATTCCACTGCCGGCAAATTCATATTATTTCCAAAGGCAAAATCGCCGATGGATGTAAGGCGGCTGTCTTCGCCAAAGGAAAGGCCGGTCAATGCGACGCAGTAATTGAAGGCATTCGGACCGATTTGCAAGACGGCATCTGGAATTTCTATACTGCCAAGCTTGGAACAACCGTAAAAAGCCGAATCCCCGATTTGCACTAGGGTGGCCGGCAATTCAACTTGCGTCAAAGAAGCGCAATTGCGGAAGGCCGATTCGCCAATTTGCGTGACATTTTCAGGAATGACCACCGTTGTAACCGCGGTATTTTGAAAGACTCCCGCTCCGATCGCCGTCACCGGGACCTGGTCGAACGAATCAGGAATCTCCAAAGTCCCCGATAAGCCCGTTACGCTTAAACCGGTGATTTCTCCCGTTTGTGCGTCAAAGATAAAGCGCCGATCGATATTTTGTATTGTGACGGTTTTGGTAACGATATTCCCATAAGGATCTTTTGCCGTAAAGGTGAAACTGCCATTGGATTCAAATACATGAACGCTCTCCAAAAGCGTCGCGTTCTCAGCCGAAACCGTAACGGTTATATTATTTTGCGTTGTATAAGTGGGATACGGATTCGTCGTAATGCTGGAAGGCAGGTCGACGCAAGGTAAACCCATTGCATCTGCATAATTAGAGGCGACGGAAGGTTTACGTGTAAATATCCTTACATTCGGGCTGTTGGAAAATGCCGCATCCGATATTGTTTGGATTTGGTTGGATAAATAAGCGGAGGTAAGGGAAGTACAACCGGAAAATGTGCCGGCTTTGACTTCTACTACTTTTTCAGGGATAACGATCTGTTGCAAATTGCGGCAAGAGGCAAATGCGTATGTACCAATAGATTGAACCTGTGCCGGGAGTGAAATGGAAGATAGCAAAAAACAATTGCTAAAGGCATTGTCTCCAATACCAACGCATTGGCTGGAAGACGCAAACGTCACACTCTGTAAACGCACACAATAATCAAATGCACGATTCCCGACAAAGGAGACCGAAGCGGGGATTTGAATTGTTGCAAGTTTTGAGCACCCAAGGAAGGTAAAGCTCTCTATCTCCTCGAGGTTTTCCGGCAAATGAATGGATGTCAAGGAAGTGCAGTTGCGAAAAGCCGAAGCCCCAATATGCGTAATGCTATTAGCACAAGTAATGGATGACACATTACTGCACCCTTCGAACGCCGCGTCGCCAATTGTAAGAATACCCTCGGCTATCGTCACAGACGTAATAGCACTGCAATCCGCAAAGGCGGAAGGGCCGATTGCAACAACTTCTACACCAGCAATCTGATTTGGTATTGACAGCGCAATGCCTTCCTCGCCTTCTGGTTCCGCATATGATAAAATTGTCCCTGTTGCAGGATCAAAAATAAAGCCATCCTGAAGGACAAGCTCGGACGCCATATCGGCAAGGCCGAGATCCAGATTTGTCCCCGGCTCCGGCAAAGGTCGAGGCGGCTTCGAATTCCCGCTTTCTTGCGTTTGCGAAACAATTTCAGGGTTAACAGGTATTGGTTCTTCAGATGGATTGGGATCTGTTTTTGTAGAGTCCGGCGCCTTTGCCGCACCACTTGTCCCCAAATCCGCAGAAGAGTCCGACGCAAATTTGCTGGACGAAAGAGTAGGAGCCTTTGCCGCTGATGCAAACCCAGGCGCAGTTAGGCACTGTGCGAGTAACAAAAAGCTTAAGACCCATGCAACCAAGCGGTTGCGCCCTAAAACCGTTTTGACGTCTGACATTTTAACCCCTCCACTTAACCTTTCAAGATTTTTTATATCCTACAAATGATTCAACTTTTCGACAAATAACGAATCATTTTAGAATAAAAAATATATAAATTGTTTATTTTATTATAATCCAAATTCCAAAAATGTTGACAAATACATCTTATATAGTGTTATTTGGCTCCATCAATTTTAAACCTACCGCTTAAAATTAATTAATTTATTTATTTGTTTGTTTATAACAACAATATAATATAAAAAAAGGAGGGCATTTGCCCTCCTTTTGTCAACCACTTTCGGTCGAGTTTACAATTTAGGTAAAAAACTTTATAACAGTTTCACGGCCTGCAATCCACGCCGACCTATCGGCGTAGCCCGGTAACTACCGAACAAATTATCGATGGTAAAGCTTCTTTGTCTGGTATTTCGGCTCGAACGTAACATGAATGCCCAATTTGCGAAATACCGATTCGTCGACCGAGGAAAGAATAACACTCGAATGCGCTTCGCAATCGCGTAATTTCGGCAATTGGTCGATAGCCAGAGCCGCAGTCGGATTCGTGGCGGCGCAGATAGAGAGCGCAATCAAAACCTCATCTGTGTGAAGGCGCGGATTGTGATTCCCCATGTGCTTGACCTTCAATTCCTGAATGGGCTCAATAATCACAGGTGAAATCAAAGCGATGTCATGCTGAATGCCTCCGAGCGCTTTCAGCGCATTCAATAGCACCGCCGCCGAAGCGCCCAATAGCGCCGTGGTTTTGCCTGTTACCATCCGGCCGTCATCCAATTGGAGCGCCACTGCCGGGCCGTCGGTCTCTTCGGCGCGGGTTAAGGCGGCCTCGACGACCGGACGATCCTTTGGCGAAATGCCGAGCTGGTTCATCAGCAGTTCCAATCGGTAAACCTCCGACTGCTCTGCATCCCCCCGCCGTACGGCGCAGAGCGAGGCGTAATACCGCCGGATAATCTCCTGCGCGGCCGCATGGCAGACGACCGCATCGTCCGTAATGCAATAACCAGCCATATTGACTCCCATGTCGGTTGGGCTTTTATAAGGGGACGCCCCTCCCATGATCTTATCGAGCATGGCCGATAACACCGGATAAATCTCGATGTCCCGGTTATAATTGACCGTCGTCTCGCCGTAAGCGTCCAAATGGAACGGGTCAATCATATTGACATCGTTCAGGTCCGCAGTTGCCGCCTCATAAGCCAGATTTACCGGATGCTTCAGCGGCAGGTTCCAGATTGGGAAGGTCTCAAATTTTGCATAACCCGCTTTGACCCCCCGCTGGAATTCATGATACAGTTGCGACAGGCATACAGCCATTTTCCCGCTTCCCGGGCCCGGTGCCGTCACTACGACAAGAGAACGCTCGGTCTCGACAAAATCGTTCTTGCCAAACCCTTCTTCGCTGACAATCAACGGAATATTTGATGGATAATCAGCGATGGGGTAATGCCGGTAAACCTTTACGCCCAAGTTTTTGAGCCGCTTTTCAAAAGTTTCTGCCGCAGGCTGACCCCGATAGCAGGTGATGACAACGCTCCCAACATAAAGTCCATATCCGCGAAATGCGTCGATCAGGCGGAGCGCGTCGAGGTCATAGGTAATGCCAAGATCTCCCCGGCGCTTATTTTTTTCGATCGCGTCGGCATTGATGACGATAACGATCTCAGCCTGGTCTTTTAGTTGGAACAGCATTCGCACTTTACTGTCAGGCTGAAAGCCGGGCAGGACACGGGCGGCATGATGGTCATCAAACAGCTTGCCTCCAAACTCTAAGTAGAGCTTGCCGCCAAACTGATCGATGCGGTCCCGTATTTTCTGGGACTGCATTGTCAAATACTTTTCATTGTCAAATCCGATTTCTTTCATAACTTCCTCCTGCCAGCCCTTCGGTTCCGCGAAATGAGACCCTCGTTTCCATACTTATTTAGTATACATCACTTTATTGAGGTGCGCAAGAGAGAAATCAGCAAAAGCGAAGGCAGGGCGCTAAAATACCCTGCCTTCGCCTTATGTAGTTTTACTTAGGTTTCTTTTCGGATTTTTCTTTAATGTGATCTTTTAAGATTCGGTTGATATACTGCGAAAAGGATCTGTCATCGTATTCCGCCAATGCCTTGATTTTTTCAATGACATCCGAATCCAGCGTAATGCTCACATTGCTTTTTAATAATCTCATGCTTGTCACTCCTTTCAAAACTACAGCGGTAACTGTTCTTTTTCCAATCGAGCTGTAATATGTTCTTTTAACACACGGTTGATGTACTGCGAGAAGGAGCGGTCATCGTATTCAGCGAGCTTTCTCACATTCTCGATTACATCGGAATCCAACGTTATGCTAACGTTACTTTTCAGTGGCCTCATATCTTCTCACCTTCCTTTTTGGTTGCGAATGATGATCCTTTCTATCATATTATTCTAAAACAAATTCCATTCGAATAGTTGAAAAATCACATAAATTTTTATATAATAATAATTATATTGATAAAAACCCTTGCAATCTAACAACACCTAATTGAATGTAAAAATTCGGTTCTCCATACGAATGCATGCTAAAGCAGAATGCCTTGAAAGTCGTCTCCATTGTGACGGATAATTTTAATTTTATCCCCTGATTTTATAGAATAACCCTCATATATCTTTATCATTCTAAAAAGGAGTTCATGTTTGGTTGCCGACTTCGATCTCTGCTCTAACATTGCAAATGCTTGTAATGAAGATTTTTCCGGATTTGTTGCATCATGCGGCACAATTAGACAAATTTCTCCTCTTCTTATAGGAAGATTAGAGCAATCTCCGCTCATCTTGATCGTAAAATATGTAAATTTACTTTTGTCGTTAGGAAACACATCAAAATAGCTGAAATAGTAATTTTTTAAAAGTAATAAGGCAATCATTACAAAAAATCCTATTAGAATGAGCCACTCTAGCCCTGTCTTGATAGAAAGAAAGAGGATAAAAAGGAAAACAAGAACTATAATGAAATCGGATAATCCATCCGCATAATAACCGCCAACTGATAAGTTTCGAAAAGCCGCTTTTTTGCAAGAAGGGCAGATTGGCGATTGGCCAAATTTACTCGTAAGCCCAAGTTTTATTCTGGTTGAAAAAACTTCTTTTCCGCAATTTGGACAACGATAGTACATTTTAAACCTCCATCATAAAAACAATTTGGAATCGAAAGGTACTCTTATTCTGGGCACCAGTCGCTGAATTTAAGCCTTATAAAGAACGCAACGGCAAAAACTACTTATAAAAAATAAGGCATAAACTTTGATAGAGTGCAACTTACTTTCGTGATTTTCTATTGTTAACCGGACGACCAGAAATTCTTTGGCTATCCGGTTCTTTTTTCAGCCCTCTTACCTTTTTAGGCGCTCAAAATAACCGCCCGTTACAATGCCAACCGCAACTGTTTTGCGATTGTCAATCACAGTAAACCGCATTCCCTTACGCAAAAAGTCCTCGGAAATTTTGTCGTGAAGCACAAAACCGCACTTGCACTCGGCCAGCTTTCCGTCAAAAGAAATGTCGTCGAACAGTGTCGCCAGCGTTTCCTGCTTAAACTGGCTGTCCTCGGTTTCAAACCTGGCCCCCAGGATGCAACCGTCCCGGAACCGGAGCTTTTTAGACAGATAGCCGCCGGACTTGATGGGCAGGAACTTTAGCGTCGCTGAAAAGGATACGTAGCTCTTTGCGTTCCGGTCTCTTGTCAAGATAAGAATATAGGTTCCGAAAAAACTGATTACTGCAAAAATGCAAAAAAGGAAGATAATGCAAAACACAGGTAGAATAAAAGCAGAAACCCATGTCAGCAGGAGAAACCAAGCTACCATAAAAAAATAAATAATATTTAAATCGGTAGGCAACTTTCGGACTTCCAGGTCATGGTGGCAATTGGGGCAATGAGACAATACCGGTCCAGACCAAATTTTCCTTACCGAATCAATTACCTCTTCTCCACACCAGGGGCAACGATACAAGCGCATAAGTCTTGCCTCCCTTTTTACGGATACATATGTTCGCTATTCCATTTAAGCGATACACCTTCAAATCGATGGTCGCGCAAAGACGAATGTGTCGTAAAGCCGATTCGGATCCGTATTTGAACGTTCTCGATAAATAGAAGCATTTCCAGTATTATCTAAAAACATTTTATTTTATTATAGTACGCTTATTCTACAAATGCAACCGTGAATGAAAGCAAAAAGCGGCCGGTCTTCCCAGCCGCTTGTCCTCAACTAACTCGCTTCTTCGTCAGGCTTTACAAAATTTCCATCTGTTACGATTCCAGAAGCGAATTCTCGCCCATTGTCTATTAATGTAAAAGTGAGTCCTACTTGCATAAATTCTTTGGAAATTCTCTCATCCAGGACAAATCCCACCATGCAATCTGCTGTTTCATCTTCTCCGAAATGAATATGATCAAACACCAGCGCAATTTCTTCCCCTCTGATTCGCTTTGCATTCGTATCAAATTTGGCGCCAAAAATAAAGTGATCGCGGAAATATAAGGAAGGATACCGGTAACCCCCGTCCCTTGCCGGTTTAAATTTGATCTTGGCGTGGAAAGTAAAATGAAAGGGAATGTCATCCATATAAGAATTTAAGGCCTTCTTTAAATAGGAAAAATAATAGGTGTAAATATAATCAAATAAACATAACACAATAACAAATAATACAGCAGAAGTATATGCCAAAAAGCTATTTTTTCGGATTAATGAATAGATACATAATAAAACAATCATAAGAACTACGATTGCTTTCACCAAGCCAAAAGATACTGTCAGCCAAGTAGATCGATTTTTTCCGCCAATAAAGTGTTTACCACATGTTGGACATGTTGGCAACATCCCCCTAAGCTCATTATATTTACGGAATGAATCTATTGCTTCCTGGCCGCACCAGGGACAACGAAATTTTCTCATGTAGCGTTCCTCAATTCAACGGCATGTTTTCTAACGCCGGGTCGAATCCAAAATCATTATTATCATAATAAAATTTATTCAAAGGATGGTTTGGACTATTGCTTGCGTAAGAGTATAACTGTTTTTCTGACAAATAGCAATCATAAATTACAACAAGCGGCTGGTTTTCCGGCCGCTTGTTCTCTATGACTCTCTTTTTAAGCACTACAAAGATTTATATATTCTGGCGCTCTTTGCAAAATGTTGCATCTATAGTTTCTCGATCTTTTCGGGCAACAGTTCGGTAATAACGCCGTTTGCGAACTGCCGGCCATTATCAATCAGGGTGAACTCCAGGCCGGGTTGCGCGAAATTTTTTTCAATGCGGTGATCCAACAAAAAACCGACGATGCACTCCGCTGTCCGGTCCTTTCCGAATTTTATATCCTGGAACACAAGTGCGATCTCATGCCTTTTATAGAGCCGGTGCTCTGTTTTAAACTCCGCACCGAAAATGTAATTCTCTTTGAAAATCCGCTTATAACGCCAGTACCCGCCCTCGCTGTGTGGCGTAAAGTCAATTTGCGCACGAAAAGTAAAGGTAAAGGGGAGAAAACGCCGCTGATCACTATCCAGCTTGATGAGTGAACTGTATTTGATGTCACCAAGATAGTATAAGGGAACTAGGGTTAATGACACAAATGCCATGATTGAAGCCGGTACAAACGCATACTTTTCATAAATAGGTATTAACAAAAGCAAAAAGGATAAAATCCCCGTAACAACGATCAGAATAAAAGCAATTTGAAAATAATAATCCAATATACGATAGCCCAACGTTCGTGTCGTCGGCCCGCAAAAAAATGCTTTACCGCAGTTGGGGCAACAGTCATCTGTCCCGCGCAGATGCATGGAGCGGCGCGCGGCGTTGATCGTCTCTTCCCCGCACCAGGGGCAACGCGACCTTCTCATTATATCTCACCTCCGGATAGCGGCATTTCGTCAAGCTTTGGGTCGTGTCCAATAATATTACACTTTATAATAAAATAAAATTCGACAAAATTCAATTTACTTTTGACCAATAAAAACGGACGACTAGGGATTTATTGGCCATCCGTTTCCAATTATATTTTGTCTTCCTGCGTTTTTGGTTGCTCAAAATATCCGCCCGTCACGACACCCTTTGCGATTTCCCTTCCATTGTCAATCAATGTGAACTCCATTTGCGGGTGCAGAAAGTTCTCTGAAATGCGCTCCGGCATTACAAAACCAAATCTGCAGGTTGCACTAATTCCTTCAAATTGCACCGCGTCAAACACGACAGGAATTTCAAAATTATTAAATTTTTCTATTTTCGTTCGGAATTTCGCGCCGAGTATCGTCCCGGATTTAAAAAATAATTTGCGAAACCGGTAACCACTTTGCCTGGCGGGATAAAACGTTACCTTTGCAAAGTAAGGGAAAGAAAACGGAAGTTCGCATTGCGCATCGCGGTCATATCGAATAATCGCGGTCATGCGATTTAGAAAATAGATTATAAGAGGTACCGTTAGAATCAAAAGCAATAAGCCTGGAATTGGGAAAAAATATATCACAAGCGCAATGATGGCAAGAATGAGAAGCAGGATCATATAAAATACGATCTCGCTTCTTTCTGTTTTTTTGGCATACTTATACGCCTTATGGCAGTTCGGGCATACACTATAACGATCTAGTCCCCTAGTCCTACCAATAAACACAAAAGAAATTGCTTCTTCCCCGCACCAGGGGCACCGAAACCCACGCATTCCATCATCCTCCTAATAACGGCTCAATTGCGCATCTTTTAAATAAGGATCGACCCAGTCATGTTCAGCGGGGCCGCTTCGCAATTCAGGTTGGCCCTTCTATAATCGCAAGACCTTCTGTATATTACAGTATAACTGTTTTTCTTGCATATTGCAATCAAAAAGCAAAAGCCAGATTGCTAACCCCAGCAATCTGGCTTTACATTCAGGATATTTTCTTTTCCTGTTCTGGAAGCAGGCCAGTCACGACACCTGTTGCAAAAACACGATCATCAATGAGTGAAAATTCCATGCCGGCTTCTACATCCTTTTGCGAATAGCGTTTCTCCTCAATGAATCCGACGTTGCAAACAGCTTGATATTTAGAAGTGTAGACGATATCGCTGACTACCACCGGGATGACCGGGCCGCTCAGCTTGGAGCGACTCCGCTCCGCCCGAAATTCCGCCCCGAGGATTGCATCCTCACAAAAGTGCAAATTTTGCACGCGGTAACCGCCCTCTGAGGGCGGGCAAATCTGCACGCTCGCAGTAAAACAGAAGCGAAATGGGACCTTCCTTCCATTATC
>CASFAP010000072.1 GCA_949292695.1 uncultured Eubacteriales bacterium
AAACGGATGACATTTCGAACAAATATCCAAGCGGATGTCCTTCTTGGTGGAACGTGTCTCAAATTCCGCGCCACAAGCACAACGAATCGTCACCTTTTCGTACTGTGGATGGATCCCTTCCTTCATACTGTCACCCCTTTCAAAACTCGATAACATAGTGATAATACCACATAATTTGAAAAAATGCAAGTGTTTTTTCGGGATTTCCAGCATTTTTCGGCCGGCAATCTTTTTTAGCGTCTGTATTCCTTTTCACCTGTGAAGAAGGCGCGGATGCTCTCATAAATTTCGACGATTTTAAAGCGAACCTGAAACTCCGGTTCGTGCTCCGCGACATAGACGCCCTCTTCTTCGACCGTATCTGATAATTCGCCGTCGCTCGCGGCGCCAACGCATATGGCCGGGAACATGACGCACCACCAGTTTTTGCCCTC
Source organism: uncultured Eubacteriales bacterium (assembly GCA_949292695.1). GTDB lineage: Bacteria > Bacillota > Clostridia > Oscillospirales > Acutalibacteraceae > CANQSG01. Next base: position 435 of record CASFAP010000072.1, read on the forward strand.
GGCCGCGCCGATTTCCACGCGTAGGGCGTCATACTCTCCAGCCGGCAACGCAAAATCATCGTATTCCCGCGTATTGAACTGCGCCTTGCCAAGGGACAAACGAACGTCGTAATCAAAGCCGTTCTCGCGCACGACCCTGTTGGCCAATGCCGTAAATTCCGGCAGTTTTTGTTCGGTTGCAGTGATTGCATCCTCCAGGCTCATATCGGAGGTGAAGACGTCGTTGCCGGCTTCGAGAAGCGCATCGCGCACCTTGAGCTTGAGCGACTGGTCGGCCTCGGAGTCGGAGTTGGCGAGAATGTGGATCCGCAATACGTTGTCGCGCAATTCTTCGCACGCGGCGTCAAACTGAGCGATACTGCAAAGGATGGTAAAAATAAGGCCAAACAATACGGCCAACTTTATGTTTTTTGCTGTTTGTGTTTGCAAAGAGATCACTTCCTGTCAAGTTTTTCCAAGACAAGCATTGACCGGAAGTTCTCACTTTATACAAAATCAAAAAAGTTTTTTATTGATCTCAGATTTTAGAAAAGGTGCGATTCGTTGGAGGCACAGGGAAGCCGGCGGGCCGACATCAAGGATTTGAGCGCTCTGAATACGCCCTCACCCTTCCGATTTGCGCGGGCATTGAATTGCCCACATAGACGCGGAATCGTATAAAACAAAAAAAGAGAGAAACACGCTCATCCCAGCGACATGCTTCTCTCTTTCTCACAAAAAAGCTACAAAGCTTTTTCTTAAGATTATTATAGTAGTTCTATTGTCGTTTGTCAAGTACCAATAAAAATTCTTTCAATCAAAGCGATAGCGTATCCTATACGCTCTGCTGGGATTCATTTTGTTGCAAATACCGGATTGCGGCTTCGATATTGATTCCGCTCTCCCACGGCCTGCACCGGCAATTCTTCGGTTCGTTTTTTTCATAATATTCGGCCCACATCCCCGCCGAATCCCGAAGGCCGAGCATAAATTCAAGTAAATCGTCAGCCTCGATGCCCTGCGACTTTGCGGCATAGAGCAATAGCCCTGGGTCATATCCAAGGCAACGGACGGTGCCGGGGTGGGAAATCATTGTCCCTTCGCGACGGAATTCGGATAGAAAGTCTTCTATCCCCTTTTTGACAACCGCACCATCCGGCAATTCGCTTTGCAGATAGCGCACCATCAAAAGGGTGTTCTTTAAGGCATATTCTTCCTTGCAAACCGGAATTGTTTTTCCCTGCAAAAGGCACTCCTTGCAAAGGTAAACCCCCTCATCCGCGCGCCAGACCCAGCCGAAGTAATCATGGTTGGCGCAGACGCCGTGCCGGAATTCAGGTTCAGAGAGCCCTTCGGCCCGTTCCGGCGCATTGGTGATATAAGATGCGCCGCGCCGGAAATGCTCGTCATAATGCGCCGCGACTTCCAATAGCGCCTTCTCCGCCTCGGCGCGGCAGGGCACCTTTCGGCCGATCCGGTCGCAGACCGACAAATAGCGGCGGCCGGCCTCATAAAACAGCATGGTGGCTTCCATGGAGCCGTGGTTGAGGACCGAACGGGGCATTAAAAAGCCGGCGATGTAGGTTTCGTCGCCACTGAACGGGAGCATGTGCCGGCAAAGGGATTTCAGTTGCGCCTGAAGAGCCCAATCGAGCATATCTCCCAGTTCCAAAAAGAGCGCCGTGTCTTCAGTCGCTTTTAGATAATCCAGCGCCGACAGCATCAAATAGCCGGTGTTTTCCGAATCATCATTTTCGTGGACATGATAGATGCCGTCAAAACAGCAACTTTGCGCCGTCGCAATTTTGCCGCCGGCCGCAAAGGTGTCGCGATAAAACCGCAACCAGGCCGCGACCTCGTCAAAGCATCCTAAAGCCAGCATACCGCGCATTGTGCCATAACTATCCCGGACATAGGCCAGATGGTACATATGCCCGGCGATCACACATCCGGCGCTGTCCTGTTGCGCCCGAATCTGAAAGGCGATATCCTCTGCCGCCTGCAAGACCGCCTCGCGCAGAGGGTGGGGCCGCAAGGCCGGCTGATGTTGCAGGCGCTTTGCATTGAAATCCTGGTCCTGACGAGTAGCGAGCGAAAGAAGGGTTTCGGCCGATTCTGCGAGCGCCTGCCGCATGGCCCCAATGCAGGCTGGAAAATCCATGCCGCCAGTGATCAGCAAATCGCCCTTGCCAGATAAATTCAAATTCACCTGCCCGCCCTGCCAGTTCCAATCGCCTTCTGTGCGCAAAAGGATGCCGAGATAGCGGTGATGCACCATCGGATAAGTGCCATAAAAATA
>CASFAP010000073.1 GCA_949292695.1 uncultured Eubacteriales bacterium
CCCTGCAAAAAGGCGCGCGGCGATTTTCGTTCGTCCCGCTCGGCCAAAAATGCGGCCGCAAGGTCGACCTCGTCCTGTTCGCTCAGCAAACGGCGGTTCACTCCCGCGCTTTTTAAAAGGGAAAGGCAGATCGCGTGAAATGTCCCAATGACCATTCCCCGCACACCCTTCCGGCCGAGGCGCGCCTGTAAGCGTTCGCGCATTTCGGCCGCGGCCTGGTTTGTAAAGGTGACGGCCGTAATTTCTTCGGGTTTGACGCCGCAGGCCTCCACGAGGTGGGCGATCTTGGCGACTAAGGTTTTGGTCTTGCCGGTGCCGGGCCCCGCCTTGACGGCGACGGCCGGTCCATCGGCCAAAACGGCCTGCATTTGCTCGCGGTTGAGCGACTCGGCCGGAGAATTTGCCGCGGCTGAAGCGGCCGGGCCCCGGGCGCGGACGGCGAGGGTCTCCCGTTTTTTGACCGGCGTTCGAATGGCCGCGGGAAGCCCGAACATCGCCATCTGACCCTTTAGTTGGGTCAGCTCGTCGGGGTCAAACAGACGGATGACGCCGTACTCCCCATCGAAGCCGGGCTTGCGCTCTACCTTGCCGACCCGCAACCGGCGGATGCCCTCGGCGACACAAAGCCCGGCTTGGGCTTCAATTTCTTCGGCCGGCGCCTCGCGCAAAAGATAGAACTCCGGGCCAATCGTTTCTAAAAGGCGCTCATACAGTGCCGTCGCCTGCTTTCCAAAGGCCGAAGCGCCGGTGGAAGCCGCGATGACTTCCGGCAAGGGCACGAGCTGTTCAAAGGGCTTGCGCCCTTCGGGCAAGAAGCCGACCGGCCGGTCGGCCAAGACCTCGACCCGGTGCTCCACGCCAATGGTCAGCTTTTTCCCGCAGACCGGACATTTGCCGCCCAGGCGCTGAGTTTCAGCTGGGGTCAGGCAGACGCCGCAGTTCCGGTGCCCGTCGAGGTGGTATTTGCCCTCTTCGGGAAAGAATTCGAGTGTCCCAGCAAAGCCCTCGCCGGTTTCGATGGCCCGTTTGAGCGCGGGATAGGAAAGCTCCGCGTCGATCAGGTTGGCCTCCCGGCCGAGCTTTGCCGGCGAGTGGGCGTCGGAATTGGAAACGAGGGTCAGACGGTCGAGCGCCGAAACCCGCCAGTTCATAGGCGGATCGGAGGAAAGGCCGGTTTCGACGGCGTGGATATAGGGCGTCAGGTCTTCAAAACACTCCTCCATCGTATCAAAGCCGGAAAAAGCGCCGAAGAGGGCGAAGTGGGGCGTCCAGATATGCGCCGGAATAAAAATCGCGTCGGGGCAGGCTTCCAGCGTAATTTCCAAAAGGTCTTTGCTGTCGAGCCCCAGAATCGGCCGGCCGTCGGAATGGATATTGCCGATGGCCTCCAACCGCTGGGAAAGGGTCTCCGCGGCCTCAAGGCTCGGCATAAGGATGCAATTGTGCACCTTGCGGACCCGGCCGTTCTTTTTATATATCGAGCTGATTTCGGCGCTTAAAACAAAGCGCGGGGCGCCGGCGTCCTTCACCGAATCGGGCAGGCGCAGGTCCTCGCGCAGGGTGTAAAGACCGCTTTCGGCCTCAGTCAGGTTCGCGCGCAATTCCTCCCGCCAGGCAGGGTGGGTAAAATCGCCGGTCCCAAGCAGGGCGATGCCCTTGCGGCGGGCCCAGAAGTCTAGGTGCGCGGTATCGCAGTCCCGACTGGTTGCGCGGGAGTATTTGGAATGAATATGCAGGTCTGCAATATACATAAGATGCCTCCATTATCTGCCCAAATTGTTTGAACATTTTTGCAACAAAAGACGATCGGCAACCCGATTTTGGGGAAGGCGCAAACAGCCCTTATGCATGCAAAGAATCGAAGAAACGGCAAATCCCCCTATTTTTAGCTATCATAGCACAAATATGGCGCAATTTCCAGTTTAAACTGGAAGTTTTTGGAAAACCGACGGAGGCCGAACCGCCCAAATTTGCAATAAAAAGCCGCCGGAAGGTGCGGCAAAAATTCTCTTCAGAGTTCCAATCCTCTGCTGATTTTTCCCGACACCCAACGACGGCGGTTAAATTATTGATGCAGATAGCCCAGAATCACGGCGCCGGGCCCTAGGTGTGTCCCGACGACGCCGCCGACCGGATACCGGACGGTATGCTTCGGTTTGAAAACGGGGTTGGCCATGGCTTCGAAGCGGCGCAAAGGTTCGATGTCATAGGTATATCCATAATAGATTGGGGCGCTTTGATCGAGTTCGCCGCGTTCGAGCGCCAGTTGAATGAGGGCCTCCATCGCGGCCTTTTCGCCGCGCGCCTTTTCGGCCATGGTCAAACGGCCGTCGCGCACGATGATGACAGGTCGGATCCCCAAAACCGTGCCGACCAGTTTGACCGATTTGGAGATCCGCCCGCCCTTTTGCAGGTACTTTAAGGTCCCGACCTCGCCGCAAAGGACAACGCGGCGTTTCATTTCATCGAGGGCGGCGGCAATTTCCCCGGCCTGCTTTCCCTGCGCGCGCAACGCGACGGCCCGGTCGACCAGCATGCGTTGGCCGATGACCGCCATACCGGAGTCGACGATCCAAACGGCGTCATGCCCGACCATCTCCTTGGCGATATTGGCCGACTGGAAGGTGCCGCTCAACTGACTGGAAATCGTGACGACGACAACAGAGTCTCCCGCGCGCTTCGCCTCCTCAAATTGCGCGGCAAAATCGGCGGGCGGGACCTGGCTGGTGGTCGGCAACTCCTCGCAATTCGCGAGCTTTTTATAAAACATGCGAAAGCCCGGGTCCTGCTCCTGATAATAGACTGTATCCCCAAAGTGAATCTGCATGGGAACGGTCTTTACATCCATGGCGGCGGCCTGCTCAATTGTCAAATCGGCGGCCGAATCGGTCACAATCCGAATCATACATGTTCCTCCCTTTCCGGCGTTTCAATCAGGGCGATAATGCGCTGAATCGTCGCATCGAGCGCCTCAATTTCCGACTCGTTAAAGTTCGCGCGGATCTGTTGCATCATATAGGCGTTATCGGCATTGCGAAGCCCATAGTAATCCAAAAATTTGCGCGTCACGGCCAAGTGCGTTTCCCGCTTGTCGACCGACGATGGTATTTTTTCCACATACCCTTTTTCGATCAGGCCGGCGATTTTATAGGTTGCATTGGGCACCGATATTTTGAGAAAATGCGCAAACTGCGAGATGGTCGGCCGGTTCAATAAGTAAATGATCTCGACGCAAAAGGACTCTGTCGCGCTCAGGCTTCCCTCCCGCGTCCCGATGACTTCGACCATGCGCTTATAATAGTTGGCCCGAAAGAGCAAATAAAGCCGCTCGAAGCTCTCTTCCAACATGATTGGCCACCCCTTTATTAAAAATATTTGATTAAAAAATTTTAAATAAAAATTTTTAAGTATTATAAACGACCACACCTGGTTTGTCAAGTGCGATCTTTCGACAAAGGTGTTCACCGCCTCAAAACGGTCCAACACTTCGCGCAGGTGGCTCTCTCTCAACTGATCTTTTTATGGGAATCTGCAAGTGGCTCATACTAACGTCTACTGAAGTTGCCAGGGCTATGCCGGTGTTCGGCAGGTCGAAATTTTATAAAAAAGACGCCGCACAAGCGACGTCTGATCATTTTTGGCATTATTTCGGCCGCAACGGATGGTAGTCGATCCCCGCGCGATGCGCCTGGGGGCCCTGTTGCCCGCGGGGCACGGTAAACAGCAGTCCATCCTTTTTGAAATGGCGCCCCGTCTGCCGGAATTCAAAAGGCACGCCGCGTTCGACACACTGCCGGCGCACGTCCAGGACCCAATCATAGTCGCAGACCCGGGCGTTGTCGCCCGATTCCCCGCCCAAAGACACACATTCAATCGCACCGGGGTCCAAAAAGGCCTCCAGCGAGATAGGTTCGAGCATCGGTTCCAGGATGACGAGGCGGTGTTTGATCGGCGCCGCCAAAAAGATCGGCAACCTTTCGTTGGCCCGGCGCTGGTTTTCGACCGTGCAACCGATCGCGATATTCTCGTACCCCTCGCCCCAGTCACTCGGCAGGCCGCACCAAAAGCGGTCGATGCGCTTTGTGATGATTAAGAACCGCAGGTCTTGGCGGATGCGCATCATCCGATAAACCTCGGGGCGCCAGGAGTCGGCCTCTTCGAGCCAAAAATCGCTCGTCCCGCAGGTGAAAACCGTGCGGTCGGTCTTAAGGCGGAATTCGCCGGATCGGTCCTTTTGGATTGGCAAATCAAACGAAGCGGTTTTGTAGATTTTAGAGGCGTCTTTTCCGATCGAGCCGTCCCGGCGGTAGACATAACAGTGCAAACAGCCCTCGCTGATCCGATGGCAACCATGCCACGGGCTCCACATCATGCCGTTTCCCTCCTATTGAAAAAATGCTCAGCAGAAACTCGTTTTGAATGAAATCGCACAAAAGCATTGGCAGACCGGAGAAACGAAAACAAGAGTAGGCCTGTTTTGAGTTGTTTTCACAAAAGGTCTTTGAAAGATATGTTGCAACTTTGCTTGACCTGTAAACGTTTAGGATATACTTGCGGATACATTGATATTTGCATATCGCAACCGATTGAGACGCATTACAACAGGCTTGAGATAAGACGGGTCAAAAAAGGCAGGATAAATGCGTGTGGAAACAATACCGTTTTGAAGCAGATCGGGGTCGTATCTACAAAGGATCGTACGCTGGCACTTTATAGCTATAGGCACATCTTTACCTCCATGGCGGATAAAGTGAGCGGGCACAGCAATGCCAAACTAAA
>CASFAP010000074.1 GCA_949292695.1 uncultured Eubacteriales bacterium
CCAAGTTGCGACATGCATGAAAAGCACTCTCCCCAATCGTTGTTATACTGGAAGAAATTACAACTTCATTGATAAATCCATTCTGTAAAAAAGCATGTTCTGCAATTGCGGTGATAGGCAACCCATTATAAAGACTAGGAAATTTTATTTTATTGCCGAAATAATTTCCTATCCCTGTACAGGTATAGGACAAGCCATCAGCATTCAAAGAATAGCGAAGCCCTTCGGAAAAATCTGCCCTCCAACGAGCGGTAAGCACCATATCAGTAAATATTGGTGTCGTATTAGTAACCTGCCCAGCGTTTGCATCAGTTCCATTATACCAGCCGATAAAGATATATTCGTCCTTTGTAGGAACAGGCAATTGAACATATTCCCCCTCTTTGACGACAAGACTTTTAGGCTCTTGCATTTCTCCGCCAGCCTCATCAAATGTCAAAGTAAAACTTTTAAGCTCATCAACGAGAGAACATTGCTCTTCCCACACGTCCCCATTTTTTCTATAAAGAATTTTTGTAATTGAATTTAAATATAAATCCCCGTTTTTGCCAAGCGCATTATCAGGAACTTCTGCACCCACAAGCCAAACCGTGCCGTCCTGTCCGTCTACTCCAGCATCACCAGTCTGTCCTTTTATGTTACCAATTAAATTCCAAGCACCACTTACTTTTTTATATATATCAAACGTTATGTTATTGATATACAAATCGCCGTCTTTACCTTGTTCTATTGTAGGAGCGATTTCACCCGTCAATATTGTTGCCCCATCTTGACCATCCTGTCCGTCTTGACCAGGCGCACCATCTTCACCATCTTGACCATTTTGTCCGTCTTGACCATCCTGTCCTTTAATATTGCCAATCAAATTCCAAGCACCGCTTACTTTTTTATATATATCAAACGTTATGCTATTGATATACAAATCGCCGTCTTTACCTTGTGTAGATGTGGGTAAATCTATTCCGGTTATAATCATCGCGCCATCTTGACCATCTACACCGTCTTGCCCCTTAACCTTACCGGCATTAATTTGGATATCATTAGTTAAATTAATTACTAATTCACCTTTTTCATTCAGCTCTACACTTTTAATACCAACACCGTCTTTGCCATCCACACCGTCTTTTCCTGAAACAAGTTTAATAAACTCATCATATGTACCATCATATCCCAATTCCACCGCTTGCGCATAAACCTGCTCTGATATTGAACCTGTAGAAATTTTTTCATCTTCATTACAAGCCACAAATACGCAACAAGACATTAGCAACGATAAAATCACTATCGCTATACTCTTAAATTTAATTTTCATAAAATCCCTCCTTAAAATTATTCCATTTTATTATAAATATTTTCTCTTATAATGTCAAATTTTTTTACTATGATATGTACATCATCGAAAATGCCGAAAGGCGGCACACAAACCGTGTGCCGTCGCTCTTTATGCCGCCATTTCTTTACGGAGTTCGGCGATCTCTTCGAATATAAGCGTATCCCGTTCGACGAGCGCCGCCGCGAGTTTTTCGACAAACGCCCAATTCTTGCGAAGAACGTCTTTCGCCTCTTCATAGCAACGGGCAAGCATGGCGCTACGTTCCGCCGTGATACCGTCTTCCTGATTACACGAACTGATACCGTCGTGATTATCATGATGGAACAGCGCAAACCCGCTCGCCGCGTAGTCGACGATGAAACGCTGCAAAATGGCGGAAGCTCGGTTAAGGTCGGAGGCAGCCCCGACATCCATATGACCGAATTTGAGTTCCACGGCGGCACGGCCCGCAAGCAAAGAAATGACGCGCTCATGCATTTTATTGTAAGAACCGAAGTAATCTTCGCTCTTAAAAATCTGCACAACGCCGCGCGCATCGCTCTTACTCGGCCGAATGGAAATAAGACCAACGCCTTCGGGATCAAACGCAAGCGCCGCCACGGCGTGTCCCGCCTCGTGAAAGGCAACCTCTTCTTTTGCCGCAACAGATATTTCGTTGACGGATTCGTCCGCCTCAAAGATGTCCCGAAGCACCGCCCTTACGATATGCTCGCGTTTGATTTCCGTTTTGTTTTCGTACCCCGCATAGATTCCGGCCTCATTGAGAACGCTCTCCAGTGCGGCGCACGAATTACCGTCCATCAGCCGCGCTACGCCCTCGGCAGTAACATCGTCTGCAACCTTTTTCCCTTTCAGATAATGGCGCACGATCTCCACCGCTTCTCTGCGGTTGGGCGGGCAAATCTCGAGAATGCGATCGAATCTGCCGGGACGGCGCAATGAATTAGGCAGTACACGCACGTCATTAGCGGTGGCAACGACGAAAACATCGGCGCCTTTCACTTCATCGATACCGGACTGTACGGCAATAAGTTCTTCCGGATTGCGCGAATCGCTGTCAGATGCGAACTTATCGAGATCGTCGAGAAAGATGACGGAAGGAGCATTCTCTTTGGCTTCCTGAAAGGTTTTGGAAATGCTTTCCACAAACTCTTCGATGGCTTTGTCCTTGCGGAGAACGTAACGTTTTCTGCCATTATCCATCTCTTCGATAAGCGCGGATGCCATCAGCGTCTTACCCACGCCCGGCACGCCGTGCAACAGGATACCGCGCGGCAGTTTTACCCCCAATGCCGCATACTTTTCGGGATTCTTCGCCATGTCGCACAACTGGCAGA
>CASFAP010000075.1 GCA_949292695.1 uncultured Eubacteriales bacterium
TTGACAGTAGCATCAAACGCTTGGTGACTTATGGACTCGAGAAGGGCCTTTTCACAAAAGAAGACAAAATTTTTACAATCAACCGTATTTTAGAAGCATTGAACCTTGAAAGTTACGCCGATGACGGCTCGGATACTGAGACTGTCAGTTTGGAACAAACTTTAAAAGAATTATGCGACTATGCAGTGCAGGCTGGCCTCATTGAGGATAGCATCGTTTACCGGGACCTATTTGATACCAAATTAATGGGGCTTCTTCTCCCCCGCCCCAGCGAGGTTATCCGGGAGTTCAACCGCCTTTATGCTGTATCCCCCGAGGCGGCAACTGACTTTTATTATCGATTCAGTCAGGACAGCGACTACATTCGCCGCTACCGAATTTGCAAAGATAAAAAATGGAAATATACGAATGAGTACGGGGAAATTGATATTACCATCAATCTTTCCAAACCCGAAAAGGACCCCAAAGCCATTGCGGCCGCCAAGTCGGCGGCGCAAAGCGATTATCCAAAATGCAATCTTTGCGTCGAAAACGAGGGATACGCGGGGCGCGTCAATGCGCCGGCCAGACAGAATCATCGCATCATCCCCCTAACCATTCAGGGCTCGCCCTGGATGTTCCAGTATTCGCCTTATGTGTATTATAATGAGCATTGTATTGTTTTTAACGCAAAACACACACCAATGCAAATCAATCGTGATACGTTTGCCAAGTTACTGGATTTTGTCAAACAATTCCCCCATTATTTTGTCGGTTCTAACGCTGATCTTCCGATTGTCGGTGGTTCAATCCTAAGTCATGACCACTTTCAGGGCGGGCGGTATACCTTTGCCATGGCAAAGGCGCCGATCGAACAAAAATTTTCGTTTGCAGGATTCGAGGACGTCGAGGCCGGCATCGTAAAATGGCCAATGTCGGTCATACGCCTGCGGCACCAGGAAAGCGGCAGACTGATTGACTTAGCCGATCGGATCTTGCGCGCCTGGCGCGGCTATACGGATGCGGATGCCTTTATTTTCGCCGAATCCGACGGAGAACCTCACAATACCATTACCCCTATCGCGCGGAAAAATGGAGCGCTTTATGAGTTGGACTTGGTCTTAAGGAACAACATCACAACAAAGGAGCATCCTTTGGGCGTCTATCACCCCCACGCGCAGTATCATCACATCAAAAAAGAAAACATCGGTCTCATTGAAGTTATGGGACTAGCCGTTTTACCGGCGCGGCTCAAAACCGAAATGCAAGCGCTTGCCGATTCAATTTCGACTGGAAAGGACCTGCATGCCAATGAAATGACGGCAAAACACGCTGACTGGGTCAATGAATTCCTTCCAAAGTATCCGCATATAGATGCCAGCAATATCATGGATATTTTGCAGGATGAAATTGGCGCAGTATTTTCAAAGGTCTTAGAGTGCGCCGGAGTCTATAAACGGAATGCGGCCGGGCAGGCGGCATTTCTCAGATTTTTGAATGCTGTAAAATAAAAAGGCCCCGGTCAAGATTGATCGGGGTCCTTTTTGAGTCTTATCATAAAGAGCAGGCGCCGTTATACGCCTGCTCTTTTTCGTTGCTAAACTAATCTGCGGATTAGGTCTTCTTTTTCTCCATATAAAAGATCAATTGGTGCCAATTCAATCATGGTATAGCAACCGGGCTTCTGTTTGACAACGGCGCGCGCCGAAGCAACCAAGATCTGCCCCGTCGAGGCCGGGTTGTTAATGCTCATGATAAACTGCATCCGCTGGTTTTGCGTCGAACCCGAAACGCCCTTGCGCACAAGGTCCACACCATGCCCCATGTCTTTGAGTGCGTCGACATCGTCGACCTGAATGACATGTGTCTCATCGTGACAGAAATAGGCGTCGGTTTTGATTGCACTAGCAACCGTATCAAAGTCTGCTCCTGCTTCCAATTCGACATACACCATCCGGCGGTGAATTCCAGTGCCGAGCGGAATAGTCATCGAAAGAGCCTTTTTGACGCCAGGAATGGCTTTTACAGCGACGGTATGCCCCATACTCATGCCAGGGCCAAAATTGGTATAGGTGATGCCTTTGGGCGCCATGGCTTCGAGAATAGCTCGCACCATGGAATCGCTTCCGGGATCCCAACCGGCCGACATGACGGCGGCTGTACCGTGCGCCTTAGCAATGGCGTCCAAACGCTCATGCACTTCATATACCGTCGTATGGATGTCATAACTGTCAACTGTGCAAATGCCTTCGGCCAACAACTGCGCCGCCAAATCTGGCACCGCGCGGCTTGGTGCGCAAAGGATAGCCACTTTGACGTCTTTTAGCGCGTGAATATCCCGAACAACTTGGATTTCTCCGACTGCGCCAGGTTCCAGGCTTTGACTTACAATACCGACGATCTCAAAATCTTGGCTGGCCTTCAAAGCCTCCAGCACCGAATGCCCGATGTTCCCAAATCCAACAATTGCAACTCGAATCATATGGTCTACCTCCAAATTACGATCTTGCCACATAAAGCATTTTACCTTGCGACTTGAATCATTATATCACAGTTTCGCCGAAAAGTCTCGCCTGATTTCTTGTAGATTCCCACAAATTTTTTCTGCGTAAGTTGAAATGATTTTGACAAATACCGCTAGGGTATGCTCGCGTTTGCAAGGATTACAAATGACGGTGCAATATCAGAAAAGCCCAGCAATGGCTGGGCTTTTTGAATGGTTGCAATCCATTCAGATGTGGCGCGCTTGGAGGGACTCGAACCCTATAAATATGCGGCTTATATGCGCTATTTAAAAGGGTATTATGAAATTCGTGTCATATTTCGTGTCATATAATAAAATTTATTTCAGCGCCGCAGTGGCGTTCGCGATTTTGGTTTGCAGGGCGGATACCTGATTTTTGAGCGTTTCGATTTCGGCCTGCAAAGCGGCGATCTGCGCGGCGCAGTCGTCGGGCGCCTTGTAGGCGATGCCGGCGCCGTTGCAGACCCCTTTGCAGATGGTCTCGGCGATCAGATCGTGCTCGCTGACCAGCCACTTGGCCACCTCCGGGACATCGTGGAAATCGATCTCCACATAGACCGCGACGGCCGTCGTCCCCTTGATTTCGGCCAGGTCGGTCCGCACCGAAATGCCCCGGCCGCTGTCCTGTTTTAAGACGACGCCCTTTAGCGCCTCAAAGATCGGGTTCGCGTACTTCATGTTCCCCGCTTCTGTGCTCCAGACCATAATTGAGGTCCCGCGCGCCTTCTGATTGAAGGCGTTGGTGTGGATCGGCAGGTGCAGATCGGCCTTCCAGGCGTTGCTCTCGCTGATGTTGCCACTGCCGTTAAGGCCCAGTTTCACCTCGATGCCGCAACGCTCGAGCGCTACCTTGACCTTTTCAGCGATGGCACGGCAGTTGTCGCGCTCGTTCATGTCGACCCCATTATAAAGGTTGTTCGGCTGGTTGCTGGGGCTCAGGTATACTTTAAACGCCATCGTCTGCTTCCTCCTTCTTCGCATCCGTAATTTCCGGCAGGCCGGCTACGCTCGTCAGAAGCGACAGCACGCCCGACAGCAGTGCGGCTGAACCTACCATCAGCCAGTTTACGTCGCCCAGGACGGCCGCCGTGCCGATGGTGGCCACAGCGGTCTGAGCGATGGTCTTGACCGCCCGGATCCCGGCGGCCCTCAGCCACGCTTTAAAATTGGTTTTCATGCTTGTTCTCCTTTCTATTTGTGAAATTCCTCCAGGTCGGCAATGCGATGGTTGATGACCTTGATCTCCTCGGCCTCGACCGCGTCGGCTTGCTCGAGCCTGTAAACCCGTTCTGTTACCTGATTGTGTTCTTCGACCTTTTTTTCGAGCATCTCGATCCGGTAATTTGTCAGCCTGTTGGCCGCTAAAATGCCGGACAGAGACCCCACCAAGGTCCCAATCAGCGATAGGCTTGCAACAAGAATCGTGTCTGTCACATTTTATTCTCCTTTGTTTTCATTTGACCCTCGCGCGCCGGGCCGGTGCCCAAAAACGGCGAAGTCTCGGCAAACGCCGCAACACCCGGCCGCGGATAAGATGCCTCTAAAATCCCGCCACACGCCAAGCCGCCCGGCTGGGGAGGCCGACCCGCGCGCATGTCGCGCCAGTCGCCGAAAACTCCTCGCCCGGTCGGGGACGCCGGAGCAAACCCAAAAAGCTTCAGGGATTCGGCCCTCTGCCGCCGGGCCGAAACAGACTGCCAAATCGTATCGTGCCAACCCCGCCCCAAGGCCGATTGGCTTCTGCTGGGCCGGTTAGGCCTGTTCGCAGTCGGGTTCCAATCCGTAGCCCTGCCCCGCGCCCCACAAAGCTCCCTGAAATGGCGAGCCCGCAACTATCAGTCGGAAAGACCGGCCGTCCGCCAATCGGTGGGAGGCAACGCTTCGCAGGTTCCCGCGCCGATGCGGCGAGCTTAAATGGCATCTTCCGAAAGCCATTTTTCGCGCGCCGGGCCAACTGGCCGAGGGTCCCTTCGCCGCGGTGCATTCCGCCGGGTATCCGGCAATGTTACGTCGCCATCCCCCGCGCCGAATCCGGCGTTTTAGAACCGGCGAGTCACCGGCCACTGGAATCCATTGATTTACATTTTCGTCTTAATTTAACATTTTTGTTAATTATTGTAAATATTTGGTATTTATTTTACAATTATTTCTAAATTTTGACATTAAACTTCTTTTTTAACAAAAATGTTATAATATGTAAATAATGGAAATAAAAAGTAATATATTGCCGACATTCGAAGTGTGGAGTTGCGGGCCGGTCGGGGCTGGCCGGAGCCGGCGTCTTGTCTGCCAAAGGCCCTGACACGATCAAAATTCGCACTGCCGGCCGGGTGAAACGTACACTTTGCAGGCCGGCGAGGCGCGCATTGGAAATCCGGTCGCGCGTAGGTGCAAGCGTTTTGCGGGAAGGA
>CASFAP010000076.1 GCA_949292695.1 uncultured Eubacteriales bacterium
TCAAAACACTCCCTTATTTTATAGTATAACACGAAAATTGCAAGATGTCCACCGCACAAGACGAAAAGATTTTGAAAAGCAATTGTAAAATCTGCAATCAGCCCTTAAATTCTCTTGTTTTACGATGCGAATTAGCACTATTGATATGTCCGATACATTTCCCGGGAAAAAGCCGAAGTGACGAAGAAGGGAAGTCACTCCGGCTTTTTCTTAGATAATGGATTCGCATCAAAGGCCGATTTGACCTGTGAATCCGAAATATGGGTATAAATTTTCGTTGTATTCAAATTTTCATGCCCTAACACTTCCTGCAAAACCCGAACGTCGACGTTGCCATATTGATACATTAATGTTGCGGCAGTATGCCGCAGTTTATGTACTGATAAGCCTTGGCCAGATAGTCCGGCTTTATCCAAATATTTATATACAATGTATTGTACTGTCTGATTGCTGATACGACGGTGGTTACGGCTGATAAAAAGCGCGTTTTTATCCCGTGCGACAACACCGTCAACCGGCCGTTTTGGCAAATAGGCTTTCAGAGCCGCTAAACAAGCCGCATTTAAGTACAGGACCCGTTCTTTATTTCCCTTTCCAACTACACGCAACGTGTTATCTTGACGTATATCGGTAAGATTCAATCCACAAAGCTCGGAAAGCCGCATTCCACAATTGAGAAAAAAGGTCAAAATGCAATAATCCCGTTCGCGATAGGTTCCTTCGACCGCGGCAAGCAATGCGCTACTATTTTCAAGCGACAAATACTTGGGCAAGGTCTTTTTGAGCTTTGGACTTTCTAACAATTCTGCAGGATTATGTTCCAGCAAATGGGTTTGTGCCGTTAAATATTTAAAATAGCTCCTCAGTGTCGAACATTTGCGGGCCCGCGTCGCAGTATTATTACCACGTTCATCTTTGCAGTAAACGAGGAATGCAAATAGGTCGCTTGTCGTAACGCTCGATAAAAAATTAGCGTCAATATCATCAATGGAAATCTCTTGAAATGCAGTCTCCATGTCAACCAAGCCGCGCGATAATTTTAAATATCGGAAAAATGTGCGAAGATCGGTATAATATTCATTGATTGTTTTTTCAGATTTTCCTTTGACCGCTTCATGATAGACCAAAAAATCCCGCAAAACAGCAGGCATCGCGGCCAGTTCTTCGCGCTTCATCATTTCACTCCTCTGCAGTTTGTCTTCCCCCAATTATACAAAATATTCATTTTGTATAATTGGGCCAAATGGGTTGCGGTTCCCTTCAGGTATCATTTTCAGTATCAGTTTATCACAAGAAGGCATTTTTGTCCAGGAATTAATCTTTCCGAAGCGCGTCGACAGGATTGAGTTTTGCGGCGCTAACAGCCGGATATACACCGAATACAACGCCAAAAACCAAAGCGATTCCGATAGCGAGTTGCAGTTGCCCCAAACCAATTCCAATTGAAAATCCTAAAAAATGGCTGGCGGTCCAAGCGACTAATTGCGTTAATAGAATGCCGACAAAACTTCCGGCTAGCGTCAAGATCAGTGATTCGAGAATAAATTCCCGCATAATACACCATTTTGATGCACCAATCGATTTTTTGATGCCAATCTCACTCGTTCTTTCCGATACAGACACAAGCATAACTGTCATCGTACCAAGTCCGGCGACAATCAGCGATATCGCTCCAATTGCCGATAAAATCAATGTGATGATTTTTAACATCTGGTTTAATTTGTCACGACCCTTAGCCAAATTATCACATTTAACGGCATCCTCGACGGATTTTGAAACACTGACGGCCTGTGCCACCCGTTCCCCTGCCGCATCTGTGTTGTCGGCGTCCTTGATTCGGACTGCGATTTGGTTGAGCGTATTGGAACCGAGCTCCTGCTGAAGGGTTGTGTAAGGGAAATAAATAATGGTTGGCAGATATTCCCCGACGATGTTTTGCAAAAGACTACTACTCGCGTCGGCCACACCGACGACAGTGTAATTTTGGCTCACCCCGTTAATGGCTACCGAAACTTGACTCCCGACAATATTTTCCCGTTTAAAAAGCGACTTTGCAGTCCCTGAATCCACCAGACACACATGATCGCATTTTAGTACATCCGCCTTATCGATTTCGCGACCGTATTTTATTTCCAGGGAAATCACCTGATCGGCTCCGCTATCGATCCCCCAAAAGAAAGCTTCATTCGTTTGTGCGCCGAATCGCGCGGCTCCGCTACTTGCGACAATTGGCATCGCGTTTTCGACAAAGGAAAGCGAACGAATCAATTCTAAATCATTTGCATCTAATTCCACCCCGGCCTGCACCGCGCTGACCGAAATCCCATTAATCCCCAAGGAATCGAGTTCGTTTTCAATCGCATCTTTTCCGACCGAGGAAACCATGCCGATGACTAGAATGGAAGCCACACCGATCGAAATGCTGAAGATCGTCAAAAAAGCGCGAAATTTTTTTCGAAACAAACTGCGAAAGATAAAACGAAGGCCCTCCATCATTCACTCACCCGTTCTACAACAGCAGAAACCCGCTGGTATTCTTTATCCCACTGTTCAGGGTTTAGCACAATCGCATCGTCAGATAAGTCGGTATTCGTAAGAACTCCTTCCCCGGTCTCCTCCACATCGGTCAAATACTCGCGGACCGCCCATCCGTCGACAATTTTATACACATATTTCCGGTTTTCGTCATCCTGCGCCACTGCGTTATATGGCAAAACCTGCACATCTTCTTTGGTTTGAGTGACAATACGCGCTTTTACATTATATCCGCTTCGCAAATCTTCACCAGGTTCGTCAATGCTTACCAGACACTCGACAACTGTTTCGTACTTTGTCCCCACTAAAACTTGTCTTGCCTCCTTTGCCAAAGACTGCACTTCGCCGGTATAGGTCTTGGTAAAGGCGCTACCGGTCAGTTCCACACTCTGCCCCTCCTGAACCTGCGCTATATTGCTCTCATCGATTTGTATGCGGGCGCACATTCCAGAGCCATTCGATAGTGCCATTAAAACCTCGCCAGATTCCGCCTTATGACCGTTTTCAGCATATACTTCGGATACAACGCCGTCATTATCGGCGACAATTTTATCAGAAAGATCGCCTGGTAGTTCGCCACCAGTAGCCCAATATTGCGTGTAATCCGTTGCAACCAGCGTTTCATACAACGTCTTCGTAGCTTCTAGATCAATGGTCGCCAAAATTTCCCCGCGATTCACGGTATCACCCGGTGCGACAAACACCTTGCCGATGACGACTGGGTAAGAAAGTGAAATATCTGTACGCTCGGTATTCTCTAGTTTTCCATTGCATGTGACGGTCGTAGAAACGTCCTTGACTGTCACGTAAGTAACTTCCGCCTCTGGCGCTGAGGCTTCAATAAAGGAGGGAATCGCTGTGGCCAAGCGAATTCCCAACACCGTAAGTATTAAAAGCGCGATATATCTTTTCATAGAAAGAACCCCCATTCAAACTTATTGTTTGATTGAGGGCCAATTTTATGAACGCTATTTCAAAAGAATTATATTCCACTGAAATCAAAATCGGGGACGTAAATTTTTGATGCACTACTGCGCTCCTGCAGGTATACGCCGTCGCTTCGCACTTCCAAAATATGGGATACAACCTTTTCGTACTCGCGTTTTGTTATTTTTCGATTGATTTCAGCAAATTGGTGGGCTTTTGCGGCAGGAAAATATTGCGCCATCAAGCTGAACAGCGCCTGCGGCGCATACTCTTGCAACCAATCAAACACCGCAATCGCTTCCCTTGTCCCCTGCGGTAACAGCAAATGCCGTACGACCACACCGCGCTGTAATATCCCCGCCGTATCGAATTGAGGCGCGCCCAAAAGTTTGCAGGCTGTTAGAATGGAAGAAGATGCAAACTGGAAGTAATCTGACGCACCCGAATATCGACTAGACGCTTGCGAAGAAATATATTTGAGGTCAAATAAATAAATATCAAATACATTTTTCCCGATTTGCTCGGGCAGATCATATCCGCCGGAATTATAGACAATCGGAATTTTTGGGCGGTAAAGAGAAAGCGCCCTCTC
>CASFAP010000077.1 GCA_949292695.1 uncultured Eubacteriales bacterium
TGGGCGCCGGAAGTCCATTGCTATCGCGGCGCGTACTATGCCTTTGTCACCCTAACGCGGCCGGGCAAATGCCGCGCCACCTGCATCTTAAAAGCGGCGGACCCCAAAGGCCCTTTTGTGCTCTATGCCGATGGCATTACACCGGCGGACTGGGAATGTTTGGATGGCACACTTTATGTCGAACCGAACGGAACCCCATATCTCGTCTTTTGCCATGAATGGTTGCAGGTGCAAGATGGCCAAATTTGCGCCGTCCAGTTGAGCGAAGACCTGAAGCGCCCCGTTTCTGAGCCGCAGATCCTATTTACCGCTTCCAGCGCCCCTTGGGCCGACCAGGCGGCAGAAACCTATATTACCGATGGTCCGCAACTATATCGCACACAAAACGGCGCACTGCTCATGCTCTGGTCGAGTTCGGCCGGCGGGCGGTACTGCGAGGCTGTCAGCATCTCTAAAAGCTGCGAAATTTATGGTCCCTGGCAACATGAATCCGAGTTGTTCTTTGCCGATGACGGCGGACACGGCATGCTGTTTCGCACAAAAACCGGGGCGCTAGGCTTTGTATGCCATAAGCCGAACACACCGCCTTTTGAGCGACCTGTAATCTTTGGAGTTAAGGAACAAAATGGGCGGCTATCGGTCCTAGACGCTGTTCGAGAAGCGCAAATACTATGAAAAATCCCGCAAGTTATCGGCTCATACGCTCCGGCAGGCGGACACTGGCGCTCGAAGTCAACCGGCGCGCCGAAGTCATTTTGCGCGCGCCCTATTATGCATCGCAAACAGAGATCGACCAATTTTTTAAGGCACACTCTGTATGGCTCGCGCAAGCGCTCGAGAAGGTCAAAAAAAGGATTGCCGCATCGGAAATCTCTCCGGAACGGGAGAGAGAATTAAAAGCGCTGGCAAAGGCTGTTTTGCCTGAAAAAGTTGCATATTACAGCCGGCAAATGGGGCTGATCCCCTCCGCTGTTAAAATCACTTCTGCCGAGACGCGTTTTGGAAGCTGTAGCGGCAAAAACAGCCTTTGCTTTAGCTGGCGGCTGATGGACTATCAGGAGGCGGCGGTCGATTATGTCGTCGTACACGAGCTCGCGCACATTCGGCACAAAAATCACGGAAAGGCGTTTTATGCACTCATCGAATCGATTCTACCTGATTACCGCGAACGAATGAAACTCTTGAAACGATAAGACCGCCGGCTTCTCAGTCGACGGTCTTTTCATAATCATGTTATACTAACAGAGAAATGGTTTCACCGGCGGGGACTTCGACGATGCGTTCTTTGGCTTTGAGCCAAACGGTTGTTGCAGTAGGATTGTAGCAGAAGGAATAATCCACTGAAAAGACCAGTTGCTCAAATGCCTTCGTGTATTGATAGATTTCCAGGTTGGTCGCGTACCAGACGTCATCTTTCCCCGATACGGCGTCAAGAAATGCGTCCATGACATGCCAGTTATCGTTGCCTTCGAATTCGTAGCTGTGCCCCCACAAATAAAACAGATACGGGTCAAACTTCGGCGTTTCTGCAACGAATTTCCCGGTCAACTCCATCAGATGCGGATTGTTATGATGGCAGGTGGCCTTTAGGCGCAACCAGTCTTTCGGCTGGCGGAAGGACTCATGATACTCCGTTGTGCGGCTGTACAAAATGCCGGCCATACGAAGCGCTTCGACGACCGTGTCATTGTATGTACCGTACGGATAGGCCATGCCCAGGACAGGGCGCCCGAACAAAGCCTCCAGGTTGCGGCGGTCGCCGATGACCTCTTCTAAAACAGTGGCGGCCGACAAGGTCTCTAGCCGCGGATGGGTCAAGGTATGCACTGCAACCTCCATGCCGCTGTCTTTCAACAGATCAACGATAGCTCGTTCGGTCATGCGCCGGTGCACCCGTCCGGCTGGGTAAATCGTACCTTCTGGGGCGAAGATGCCAGAGTTGATATTAAAAGTACCCTTTACACCATGTGTCTGCATTTTTTCAATGAGGGTGATGTCCTGTTCCACACCGTCGTCATAACTGAGTGTCAAAGCCTTTGGTCTGCCGCCTGGATAACGCATAAAGACCTGCAAATTTTCTTCTTTTAACATCTGTAACAACTCCTTTTATGCCAGCCAGCAACTCTCATGTTCGTTTTTAGTCGGACGTTGCATCAGGGCTTTTAAGGCCTTTTCAACGGTCTGATCCGCATATAGGACCTGGTAGCACTGCTCTAAGATCGGCATTTCCACACCGCATTTTTGCGCTAGCCCATGCGCCATATCGGTGGCATAATAGCCTTCGACCGTCCCGACGATGCGCAGGGCTTCGGCAACCGGCGTTCCTTTTCCAACAAGATTCCCAAACCGGTTGTTCCGACTATGTTTGGAAGTGCAGGTTACGATTAAATCCCCTAGGCCGGTCAGGCCCGCAAAGGTTCGCTCCTTTGCACCTTCGGCGACGCCAAGGCGGGCAATTTCGGTGAGCCCCCTTGTAATCAAAGCGGCTTTGGTGTTATCGCCGAGGCCGATCCCCTCGCAAAATCCGGCGGCAATGGCAATGACGTTTTTGAGCGCACCGCCGAGTTCGACTCCAATCAAATCATCGTTGGTGTAGACTCGGAGCTCATCGCTCGTAAAGGCCTGTTGCACTTGTACGGCCGTTTCAGCCGTCGGCGCCGCGGCGACAAGAGATGTCGGCAAAAATCGGGCGACCTCTTCGGCATGCGACGGGCCAGACAACACTGCGACACGCACCTCGGGTAGCTCAGACGCGATTACCTCGGAAAGGCGCAGAAGGGTTCCGGCCTCAAGGCCCTTAGAAACACTGACAACAATGCCCTTTGGCCGCACCGCTTTCAGTCGAACCGCCGTCTCGCGCACTGCGGTAGAAGGGGTCGCCAAAACGACAAAATCGGCCTCCGAAGCCGGCGACAAGTCGGAGGTGACGTGGATATCTTCCGGCAGTCGCACGCCTTTTAATAGCCGCGCATTTTCCCGCGTTTGCGACAGTAGGGCAACCTCCTGCTCAAAGGGGGACCAAATCGCCACTCGATGTCCCTTGTGGTGCGCGGCAATCGCCAACGCCATACCCCAACCACCGGCGCCGAGAACTACAAAGTCAGCCATGTTTGGCACCCGCTTTCTTGCTCTTCAGCTTTTTTTCTTCGCCTCGCACAAGGCGGCCTATATTCTCTTTATGCTTTAAAAATACAATCAAGCCCGCACTCACAATCAACACAACCTGCAACCAAGTGGAAGCCGATGGGTCGCGCCAAAGGATCGAGAGCGCAACGACAACGACTGTCGCGACAAGGGAGCTGAGCGAAACAATCCGGGAGAGCAAAAGCACAATCCCAAAGACAACAAGACCTAGCGCAATGGCCGGCGGATTGCAGACTGCAAAAATGCCGACGCTGACCGCCACCCCTTTGCCGCCGCGAAAGGAAAAATAAAGTGGAAACACATGCCCCAGAATGCAGGCAAGGCCGCAAAAGTAAGCGCCATAAACCGGCAAAAAAAAGGCCGCATGTTCGCCGCCGGAAGCCTGCAAATGGGCAAAAACAAGACGCCCGATCGAGCAGGCCGCAAACCCTTTGAGCGCATCGCAGACAAAGGTGCATAGTCCCGGCAAGATACCGGCGACCCGCATCACATTGGTCATACCGGCATTGCCGCTCCCATAATCGCGGACGTCCTTTTGGATAAACAGCTTGGAAAAAATGACAGCGAAGTTGATGCTACCGAGCAGATAGGCCAAAATAACAACGGCAATAGCCCACAAAAAGCGACTGTCCATCCCGGCTACTTCTCCCCTCTCTCACGTATGACAAACCGCACTGGCGTCCCTTCAAGCCCAAAGGTTGAACGGATCTGGTTTTCTAAATAGCGCTGATAGGAAAAATGGAACAAATCCGCACGGTTGCAGAAACACACGAAGGTCGGCGGTTTGGTCGAGGCTTGGGTCATATAATAAATTTTCAGGCGACGCCCTTTATCGGTCGGTGGTTGAACCCTGGCAGTTGCATCGGCCAAGATATCGTTGAGCATGCCGGTTGAGATCCGCATGGTGTTCTGGGAATGGACATACCGGATCAGTTCAAACAACCGATCGAGCCGTTGGCCGGTCTTCGCGGAGATAAAAACAATCGGGGCATAAGGCATAAAGGAAAAATCCTTCATGAGTTGTTTGCGGTAAGCGTCCATGGTTTTCCCGTTCTTTTCGACGATATCCCATTTGTTGACCGCGATGATGCAGGCTTTGCCCTGCTCGAGCGCCAAACCGGCCACCTTTGAGTCTTGCTCCGTAAAACCGTCCTGTCCGTCAAGCAAAATGACGCATACGTCGGCCCGCTCAATCGCCATTTTGGCCCGCAGGACGCTGTATTTTTCAATTTGATTGTCGATTCGACTTTTGCGCCTAAGGCCTGCAGTATCAATGAAGTTAAAACGGCCGTACTTATTTTCGACAAGGCTGTCAATCGCGTCCCGCGTCGTCCCGGCGACATCCGACACGATCGAACGCTCTTCCCCCGCGATACGGTTGACAAGAGAGGATTTGCCAGCGTTAGGCTTTCCAATAACGGCGACCGAAACCGTCTCGCCTTCCTCTTCTTGCTCTGGCTCTTCGGGCAAATGCTCAAAAACAGCGTCCAATAAATCACCTGTACCATGCCCATGCACCGAAGAGACCGCGATGGGATCGCCGAGGCCTAAATTGTAAAATTCATAAAACTCTGGGGGCACTTCACCGATGGAATCGCATTTATTGACGCACAAAACGACAGGCTTACCACTTTTTTGAAGCATGGCGGCAATTTCACTGTCAGCCGCCGTAACGCCGCTTTGCAGGTCGGTCACAAAGATAATCACATTGGCCATTTCAATAGCCAGTTGCGCCTGGGCCCGCATGCCCGATAAAATTACATCGTCGCCCGGCTCGATACCGCCGGTATCGACCAGCATGATTTTCCGGCCGCGCCATTCGGCATCGCCATAAATGCGGTCGCGCGTAACGCCCGGCGTATCATCGACAATCGAGAGCCGCCGGCCGATGAGCTTATTAAAGAGCGTCGATTTTCCGACATTCGGGCGGCCGACAACCGCGACTACTGGCTTTGCCATTCTAAACCTCTATTCATTTATCATTCAATCCGGCCAACGTATCGATGAGCGCATAGCCGTCATTTGGAACGGTAACGACCCGAACCTGCAGAGCACGCTCAAGGTCCGACACTGATACGTCATCCAAGAACAAATCGCCCTCTCTGCGGAGCATCACTTCGGGAACCATTAAGATGTCACCCAGGTCTTTATCCTTTAGTTGGTCGATGATGTCGCCTCCTGTGACAAGGCCTGTAACATTGATTTGCCCGCCGAAGAAATTGTTCACGATTGGATAGACCTTACAACTAAGATTATGCCATTTCTTCTCGGCCATGTCAACCAGATTTGCAATCAAAGGATAGGCGGCCATACCGGTGACACTGCTAATACGCCGCTGATGTTTAGGCGGTTCGGCTGTTTTTAGCGCGTCATACGCCTCGCTACGCAAGAGCGACCAAAGCCCGACTCCATTTTCGAGTTGCAAAAAATCCCCATAATAAGAAGCTTCCGGTATCTCGCGACCGGCGAGAAGATAAAATTCGTCGGCGCCATAAACCCTGCGATCCCCATATCGTTCGATACATTGTTCCCCGAAGCGATCTAAAATATCGAGCACAGCACCGGCCGTCTCGGCACAGAACGGCTCGAGCGGTTCGAGCCCCTCGCGGAAACGAGTGAGTCCCACTGGCACAGCGGCGATACAACGAACGCTTTCGTATTGCGTCAAATCCGCAAGGGTGCGGCAGAGCGCTTCGCCGTCATTGATTCCAGGGCAAAGGACAAGCTGGCAGTTCATCTGAATGCCGGCGGCGGCAAACCGTCCAATGATTTCAAGCGCCTGGCCGGCAAAACGGTTGCGCATCATACGCACGCGCAATTCGGGATCGGTGGTATGCACGGATATATTAATAGGGCTGATGTGCATTTTAATAATGCGCGAAACTTCATGTTCCGTAATGTTGGTCAGGGTAATATAATTGCCGAACAAAAAAGAGAGGCGGGAATCGTCGTCTTTAAAATACAGGCTCTCGCGAAGTCCCTTTGGCAATTGATCAATAAAACAAAAAATGCACTTGTTGCGGCAGGAGTGTTGCTGGTCCATTAAATAGGTTTCGAAGGTGAGCCCCAACTCCTCATATTCGCCTTTCCGAATGCGCACATTCTTTTCACCTGCACGAGTCATGAGGCGAATCTCCAGTTGCCGTTCGTTTTGGTAGAACCGATAATCCAGCACATCGACAATTTCGTTGCCATTGATTGATAAAAGCAAATCGCCCGGATGGATCCGAGCTCGATGGGCCGGCGTATGGGGCTCTACCCCTGCGATTACAACTGACATAGTCTGTTTCCTCCAAAAAGGCTAAAAAAATAGAGAAGGATTCCTCCCCCTCTACCCTTCGATACGATGGAATTAATTTTCCACTTTTACAACTTCACGCCCATCATAGTGACCGCAAGCGGTGCACAAACGATGCGGCCGCTTATAAGCGCCGCAGTTCGAACAACGGACGAGCGCCGGCGCGTCGAGTTTCCAGACATTGGAACGGCGTTTATCACGGCGCGCTTTTGAAGTTTTTCTCTTTGGTACTGCCATGTCAGCACCTCCTTCATCGAATTCCCGTACTTTTAGTCAAGAAAAGATTGTAATGCGGCGAGGCGGGGATCAACCGAAGTTTTTGGGCAAGCGCAATCGCCCTCATTCAGATCCTTTCCGCATATCGCGCAAACACCTTTGCAGGTCTCCCGGCAAAGGTGCTTTGTCGGCAAATTGAGCACGATTTCCTCGGTGCAGAGCGCATCCACATCGAGCATTGCATCTGGAAGAAGCAAAAGATCCGACTCAGGATCAATTTCATTGGCGAGTTGCGTCACCAATGTGCGATTGACCGGGATCATATAACGCTGTCTAGCTTCCTTCCCGCAACGGTCACATGGCGCCATAAAATCGACGGTACATTCAAGCTTCAACAAAACTACGCCAGCTTGATTTGTTACTGCACCCTCAATGCGGATAGGGTCCTTAAGCGGTTGCTGACCCATCCATTCAAACGCCTGCAAATCCAAGGAATATGATATCGGGAAGCTGGAACCTTCACGCGCAAAAATCGATTTTAAATCCAGAGTCACAGATTCACCTCAATTGTCACACAGATTATTATATCGAGCGTCTAAAGCTTTGTCAAGGACTTTTTTGGCAAAAGGCTGACCAGGGAAACCCCTGGCCAGCCAGTCTGATCTAGATTTTTTTGGCGACCTCAAAAATTTTAGACGGAAGGTCAGCTTCATCGCACGAGACAGTGAAAAAGAAGTTGATATTGCTTTCTTCCGAAAGGACAGAAACGCGGTCGAGGAAGTCGGCCAGTTCATCATAGTTTCGGGAACCGATGCGAAGGGTCGCATCGCCAAAAATATCGGTCACGTCATGATTTCCGGCGCAGATGCCACACAGAAGGCCATAGTATTCGTTATAGCCTGAAATACCATAAGTCTCACTGTCGACTAAGCGCACTTTATGCGTAATGCTGTAGGTCAGAACGTCGCCCTGTTCCACGCAGACGACATCGCCTCTGCTCGCCTCGGCCGTACTGTTGACGAGCTCGATGAGTCGCTTCGTTTTGCCCGAACCCTTATTGCCGATGATGATCTGTACCATATTTAACAGCTCCTTTTCTATTACACCGCCGAAGCGGTTATTGCCATATTACCGCCCAAGGCGCGCCTCCAACTCGGCCTTTTGGGCCTCATAACCAGGTTTTCCAAGTAGCGCAAACATATTCTTTTTATAGCTTTCCACGCCGGGTTGGTCAAAGGGATTGACACCTAAGAGGTAGCCCGAGATCGCGCAGGCCTTTTCGAAGAAGTAGATGAGCCGACCAAGATGTTCTTCATCGGCTTTGTCAAGCGCAATTACAAAGTTTGGCACACCGCCGTCAGTATGGGCGAGGACCGTCCCTTCAAAGGCTTTTTCATTCACGTAAGACATGGTTTTACCAGCCAAAAAATTGAGGCCGTCTCCGTCATTTTCTTCTTTTTCAATGACGACATCCGCGCCGCCGTCGCCAATTGTAACGACTGTCTCAAAAAGAACCCGTTTCCCATCCTGGATGTACTGCCCCATTGAATGCAGGTCGGTCGAGAAGGTGACCGAAGCCGGGAAAAGCCCTTTCCCGTCTTTGCCTTCGCTCTCACCGTAAAGTTGTTTAAACCATTCGGCCATCATGGTAAAGCGCGGCTCATAGCTAACTAAAAGCTCAATTTCTTTTCCCTTCCGGTAAAGCGCGTTGCGGAACGCCGCATAACGGTAGCAATCGTTGTTCGCCAAATCGGGATCGCTATATTCCGCCCTGGCCGCCGCCGCGCCGGCCATCAGCGCGTCAATATCTGCGCCGCAGACCGCAATCGGCAACAATCCGACGGCCGTTAGGACCGAGAAGCGACCGCCGACATCATCGGGAATGACAAAACATTCATAGCCCTCTCGATCCGCCAATTGCTTCAAGGTGCCACGAGCCTTATCGGTTGTGCAATAAATCCGCTTAGCGGCTTCCGCTTGGCCATATTCAGCTTCGAGATACTTCCGAAGCACACGGAAAGCGACGGCCGGTTCAGTCGTCGTCCCAGATTTTGAGATGATATTGACCGATACCCTGCGGCCTTTGCACAAAGCCAAAATGTCAGAAAGTGCCGCGCCCGAAATGCTGTTGCCGGCAAAGTAAATGTCAGGCGTTGACTTCGGGAGGTTATTGTAGTAGGGGGATTTTAAGAATTCAATTGCGGCACGGGCGCCCAAATAAGAGCCGCCAATACCCACAACAATGAGAACATCAGTATCGCTTTGGATTTTTTTTGCCGCGTACTTAATGCGCTGGAACTCCGCTTTATCATAATCGACCGGGAGGTCGAGCCAACCGAGAAAATCATTTCCAAGTCCGGATTTCTGTTCCAGCATGGTATGCGCCATCTTAACCTGTTCTCTAAAGCCAGCCAGGTCATTTTCGCGCAAGAAAGGCTTAGCATACCCCTCATTAAAATGTAATGCCATTGTTTTCAACTCCGCATATCAATTTCTATTTTGTATTGTACAATATCTCGCTTCGGTTTGCAACCGTTAGGCGCCGGATTTCGGAAAATTTTCAATTGGGTCACAATTCTGTAAAAACACAAAACAGTTCTAAAAACCGGTTAACAAATATACGGTTCCTCTTGTTTTTGATAGGCAGTCGGCGATTTCCCGGTCAATGCCTTAAATGAACTGCAAAAGTATTTCGGATCGTTAAATCCTACCATCGACGAAATTTGCGCGACAGAATAATACCCGATTTTTAAAAGTGAGAGGCTTTTGGTAATGCGCAATTCATTGATGTATTTGACGGGAGTGGTCTGATAAATTTGTTTGAATAGGCGGCGAAAATACACCTCGCTGACACCAGAAACGGCGGCAATTTTTCCAATCGAAAGCGTATTGTCATCGTAATGTGAATGAAGGTAGGTCAAAGACCGCTGAATCTTGCGTTCTGGAGCCGAAGGTGCCTCTAAGGCCCGGTTTTGCTGATTGATTCGGCAAAGAAAATCATATAGCAAAGACATACAACGATAATGATATCCGGTCTCCTTCGCTTGCCAGAGTTCATACAATTCCGTAAATATTTTTTCAGCCAGTTGCGGATTTTCAAAGGTGCAAACATCGACGTTTGTTTCAATTCGGCTGAGAATGTCAAGATGAACTGCGATCAATTCCTCTCCCGCTGTTTCTTGCGTATAACTTAAATTGGCCGGAATGAATAGCAAGTCGCCGGCCCCCAATGTAAAAGAGTGGTCGGATGTATGAAATGTCGCCGATCCGCGACAGCGATAACTAATGACGCTACTGGCCTTTTTGTCTGTCATGATCTTAACATTTTTTCGAACTATTTTGTATACACCTAAAATTCGAAACAAAAGTTCCTTTTCCTGAAACACCATGATAGCAATCCCCCTTAGCTTATTTTAGCATGCAAGAAAACCTTTTACAATAGTTTCGAAAATTGGAATAATTCTATCATTTATTGGGTTTACGTTTGAGCAAAAAATCGCTATGATAAAAGAAAAGTTGCTTTGGAGGAACCGATCATGCATTTTAATGTCCGCGAGGAAATTATTGCTTTAACGCCACAGTGGAAGGGGGAACGTCTGCCCGACGGCAGACCGTATGTGCCCGATCGCTATTTAAAGGCGTTACGAAGTCTAACCCTCGAAGAAGTGTGGAAGCCTATTTTTCTGAAGGGTTATGAAAGCCAGTTCGAGGGCCGACTCAAAGTGCTCCACGACGATGGGCGCAAATTGATTGGCCGCGCAGTTACGGCCACCTTTGCCCCTACCCGACCCGACCTGCACGAAACCATGTTTCAAATCGGAATGCAGGAGGGTCGGAAAGGGAATTATAACCAGTGGGTCATCGACAGCCTTGTGGAGGGCGATGTGGTAGTGGCCGACATGTATGATAAGATTTACAAAGGGACCTTTCTAGGTGGAAATCTGACTACGGCCATTAAAACCAAAACAAAGACGGGCGGCGGCGTCATTTGGGGCGGTGTGCGCGATGTCGAACAAATGAAAAAGGTGGAAGGCGTTCAGGTCTACTTTCGGGGCATCGATCCAACTCCGATCCGGGATTTTATCATGACCGGCTTTAATACGCCCACCCGCATCGGCAATGCCATTGTCCTGCCCGGAGATATCGTCTTTGGTTCGGGTGGTGGTGTGCTGTTCATCCCGGCCCATTTGGTTGCCGAGGTAGTGGACGGCGCCTCCAAGACCCAGGTCAAGGATCTATTCGGTTTTGAAATGATTACCGAAAATAAATTCACGACGGCGCAAATCGACCGCAACACTTGGACAGAAGAAATGCTGGATTTGTTGATGGAATTTATCCGCCGCGACGAACGGGCCGCCCCCTACCGAGGCCTCGATTGGTCGGAGGAATACCGGCTTGCCAGGGAGGGCGACCCAAATGACACGCAAACCGCTCTGTAATCTTTACATCGCCTCCGGCGGGGACGGCGGCGGAATTTTCCATTGTGTGCTACATAGCGACGGTTTCCTCGCGCTTCTTAAAAAAACGGACTTGCCGCACCCGATGCACCTTGCCGCCTCAAGCAACCGTTTATATGTCCTGCTTCGCCACCCGTTCCCCGGCAAGGAGGAAAGCGGATTGACTGAACTCCCCATACGAGAGGACGGCAGTTTAGGACGGCCGGGGCCAATTTTGTCTACCAAAGGGACAGTAGCCTGTCATCTCTGCGTATGGGACGGTGCAGTTTATGCCGCCAATTATCTTTCAGGAAGTGTCATCCGCATGCCAGATCTGCTCCGGATGCACACAGGTTGCGGACCGGATAAAAAGCGCCAGGAAGGCCCGCATCCGCATTTTGTCTCACCTTCGCCGGATGGGGACCATCTATTGGCGACCGACCTCGGTACCGATTCGATTATTACTTATGACAAGTGGTTGCATCCGCGATTTACCGCGCAGGTTCCAAAGGGGCATGGGGCGCGGCATCTGGCCTTTTCAGCGGATGGTTCGCTGGTTTACTGTGTGAACGAAATGGCTTCGACCGTCACAGTTTTTTCCTATCAAAAGGGGGAACTGTACCCTCTTCAGACCTATAGCACATTACCCTATGGTTTTTCAGGAAAACGCGCCGCGGCGGCCATCCGCCGGATAGATGGCAATTTGTATGTTTCGAACCGAGGGCATGACTCTATTGCCGTGTTCAAAATCGCCGGAAATGGATTGGAAAAATGCCAGTGGGTTGGTTGCGGCGGCTCTTGGCCTCGGGACTTCGACGTATTTGGTGAATGGCTGATTTGCGCCAACGAGCGAAGCGACAATATCACGGTATTCCGTCGGCATTATAATGATCTCATCAAGCAACCCGGGGAACTTCAAATCCAAGCCCCCTCCTGCATTCTCATTCAAGGGAGGATAGAATCATGATCTTGACCGATTACTTAAAAAGTGAGCGGGATCTCAGCTGGGATTACGCGAAGCAATGCGGCGTGCGACACGCAGTCGTTCGTCTGCCGGAAGACCCTGCGTTCAATGTCACAGATGCTGGCCATTGGCGGCAAGTATATGATCGCTTCACAGCCTTTGGTCTTAAGCCGATCGTCATTGAGCCGATGCCAAATGCACTGCACGACCACATCAAGGCAGGAGATGCGTCGCGCGACGCCTGCATTGAGAAGGTCATATCTATGTTTGCGATCATGGACAGCCTCGATATCCGCACCATATGTTTTAACTTTATGGCCTATCTGGGCTGGACGCGCACTGCTTCGAACATCGAAGAGCGGGGCGGCGCGCTCGTAACCGGATTCAAAATGCGGGACTTTCACACCGACTGCAAAGCTGTTCTGTCGGCAGAAAAATTATGGGAGAATTATAGGTATTTTATCGACGCTGTTTTGCCATACGCCGAACGGTATCATATTCGGTTGGCATTGCATCCGGACGATCCGCCGGTGGAGCGTCTGGCCGGTGTATCTCGGATTTTTACAAGCTCTGAGACAGTTTGGAAGGGCGTAACGGCGTGGAACAGCGATTGCCTTGGCGTCACATTGTGCCAAGCGACCTTTCGAATGATGGGAGAAGATTTAACGAAAGTGATTCCGGCATTTGCAAAACAAAACAAGATTCTTTTCATCCATTTTCGGGATGCTGTCGGAAACAAATTGGATTTTCATGAAACGTTTCATGACAATGGTCCGACCGATATGGCCGCTATTTTGCGTTTGTATCAATCCTGCGGTGTAAATGTCCCAATACGGGTCGACCATGTCCCCTGCATGGCGGGAGAAAATATCACTACGCCGGGCTATGGCAAGCTGGGGCGTCTTTTTGCCCTCGGCTATCTTAAGGGTCTATGCGATGCAATACGGTAACATACTGCAGATTCTAATGGCACTTTGTTCCGAATCCTTGGCCAATCAAAGAAAATGCAAAGAATTTACATTTGCAAAAAACAGAAAGGAGACCACCGGTGTTTAAAAGTTTAAGCGGAAAACGCGCGCTCGTTACGGGAGCCAGTCGCGGAATCGGCCGGGCCATTGCATTATCCTTAGCCAGGGCCGGCGCAGATATTGTCTTGCATTACGCCAGCAACGAACAGGCGGCAAATGATACAGAACGGGCAATTCGTTCCATGCATGTAAACTGCACACGTCTGAAGGTCGATTTAACCCATCCTGACCGGATTGCCGCGTTAAATGCCGATGATTTCAAAGTCGATCTGCTGGTGCTCAACGCGTCCTTGCAATATCGGACAAAATGGAACGAAATTCCGTTGAACGAGGCCCAGGATCAGCTGAACTGCAACTTTTTATCCTCCCTATGCCTGATTCAACGGGTAGTACCTCATATGATGAAAATAGGTTGGGGGCGCATCGTCGCTATCGGAAGTGTGCAGGAGGCGAAGCCGCATCCCGACATGCTGGTCTATGCGGCCAGTAAGGCGGCCCAGACCAACATGGTCAGATCTCTGGCGGTTCAGCTCGCACCTTATGGCATTACAGTCAATTCGGTGGCGCCCGGTGTGATCCAGACCGATCGCAACAAAGTTGCCTTAGCCGATACCGATTATGCAGAAAAGGTGATGGCCTCGATCCCCTTGGGTTTCTGCGGGCAACCTGAAGATTGCGCGGCGGCCGTTTTATTGCTGTGCGCCGATGAAGGAAGATATATTACCGGCCAAAATCTATTTGTAGACGGCGGAAAATCCCTATAACAAGAAAAAACGACCTTGTAAAGAATAAGGACTTTACAAGGTCGTTTCTCATTCTGGAATTACATTCCATTCTGCACTAATAGGTTTCAAACTGCGAGGCATAAAGCTTTGCATAAAAGCCTTTTTGAGCCATCAAGTCAGCATGCCGCCCCTGCTCGACAATCTGCCCATCGCGCACAACCAAAATATGATCGGCATTCTGGATGGTCGAAAGCCGGTGCGCGATCACAAAGCAGGTTTTGTCCCGCATTAAGTCGCGCATGGCCGCCTGAATGCGCTGTTCAGTCCGCGTATCGACGTTAGAAGTTGCCTCATCCAGGATCAACATTTTTGCGTCGAGTAGCATCGCCCGGGCAATGGTTAAAAGTTGCTTTTGCCCTTTTGAAATATTGACGCCATTGTCTGTCAATTTTGTATCATATCCATTTGGCAACCTTGAAATATAAGAATGGATGTGCGCCGATTTGGCCGCGGCGATGACCTCTTCTAGCGTGGCGTCCGCTTTGCCATACGCGATATTTTCAAAAATTGTGCCCGAAAAGAGCCAGGTGTCTTGCAAAACCATCGTATATGCGCCGCGCAGGCTACTCCGGGTTACGTGATAAATATCCTGGCCGTCGACCGTGATGGCGCCGCTGTCAATGTCATAAAATCGCATGAGTAAGTTGATGATTGTCGTTTTGCCAGCGCCGGTCGGCCCGACGATGGCAACGAGGCTCCCAGGTTGTGCGTGCAGGTTAAAATGGCGAATGACCGGCTTTTGGGGCAAATAACCGAAACAGACGTCATCCAGCACCACCTCTCCCTTGCCATCAGCCAGTGGCTTAGCATCGGGTGCATCAGCCGGTTCGGGCGCTTCGTCGATCAATCGGAAAACCCGCTCGGCCGCGGCAAAGGCCGACTGCAATTCGCCTGTGATATTGGCGACCTCATTGATGGGGCCGGAGAACTTGCGCGAATATTGCACAAAGGAAGAAATATTTCCGAGCCCGATTTGGCCCTTCAAATACATCCAGGCGCCAAACATACTGACGAGCGCCAACGAAATATTATTGATAAAATTGACCGAAGGGCCGGTGATCGTGCCATAGTATTCCGCTTTGGTATAGGCGTCAACCGCATCCTCATTTTTGCGATCGAACCGCCCAATCACCGCTTCCTCCCGGTGATAGGCTTTGGTCGTCTTCTGCCCGTCGATCATTTCCTCGACAAAACCGTTTAGTTCGCCGAGCTTGGCCGAACGGTTGCGGAACAGTGGCCGCACCCGCCCGGTGATATATTTGGTAAAAACAATGGATAACGGGATCGTAACGGCAAAAATCAAAACGAGCTTTGGCGCGATAGATAACATCATACCGAGCGAAAAAAATACGGTCATTACACTTTGAACGATCTGCAACAAGTCGTTGGAAAGCGACTGGTTGACGGTATCTATGTCATAGGTAAGGACACTGATTAGGTCGCCCGCCAGGTGCCGGTCAAAAAATCCGACCGGCAAAATCGAAAGCCGCTCAAATACATCTTTTCGCATCTGATAGGCCACCCGCCGGCTCAGGCGGTTCATCACGCGGGACAACAAATAAGAGAATATGGCAGAAATCACATAACAGATTGCCATTAAAATGACATAATAAAACACACTTTCCAGGTCGACACCTCCGGCCACCGTGCCGATGGCGTCAATGGCCAGGCCCGAAAGCTTTGGCCCCAAAAGCGCAAGCAGATTGCTACTCAGCGCCAGGGCGAGCGCCAAAACCACCAGCAAGCGGTAGCGACCCAGGTAACGCCAAAGCCGGCGCAAAATTGCCATTTTGGGCGCCTTTCCCGACACTTCTCTGCGGTCGCCGGAAAGTTCGGCGCGCGTCATGCGGCCCCCACCGATCAAATTCGGATTAGGCACGATCGTCCACCTCCTCCGGCATGGAGCCCATTTGGATCTCGCAGATGTCGCGGTAGACCTCGCAATCTTTCATTAGCGTGTCATGCGTACCGTAGCCAATCTCCCGGCCGTCCTCGAGCACGAGAATGCGGTCGGCGCTCTGAATGGAGCTGATGCGTTGCGCGACAATGACCTTTGTCGTATTGGCAAAGTCTGTGTGGAGCGCCTTGCGGAGCGCTGCGTCCGTTTTATAGTCGAGGGCTGATGAGGCGTCGTCTAAAATCAGAATTTCCGGGTTTGCCGCCAGGGCGCGGGCAATCAAGAGCCGCTGGCGTTGCCCGCCGCTCAAGTTGTTCCCGTGCGACAGCACTTGGTGTTGAAATTTTCCCTCAGTTTGCGCGATGAATTCCGCGGCCTGCGCGAAAGTAGCCGCCTCTTCCACCTGCGACTGTGGCAACTCGCGGAAATATCGTATGTTCTCGGCAATCGTATCGGCCACGAGAAAGTCATTCTGAAACACAACGCCGATTTTTTGGCGGAGTTCCCCATCGGGAATCGAACGAATGTCTCGGCCGTCAATGCAGATTTTACCACTGTCTGCGTCATAAAAACGCAATAGTAGATTGACAATGGTGCTTTTCCCGCTCCCCGTCGCGCCGATGATGCCCAGCGTCTGTCCGCGCTCCAGGGAAAAGCTGATGTCGGTCAGATTATCCTGCACGCCTTCATAGGAAAAACTGACATGCGAAAAGCTGATGTGCGCGCCACAGTCTTTAGCCGGCAACATTTGCACCTGCAAATCTTGCGGGAGGCCAAGGATCTCACTCACCCTGCGACCCGAGGCCACGCCTTTTGAGCACATGACAAAAATCCGGGTGATACCCAACATGGCGTTCAGGATAATTGTAAAATAACTGAGGAACGCAACAATGACACCTGGGCTCGTCTGCCCCGCATTGATCCGAAAAGCGCCCACCAAAACGACCAACGTCAGCCCTATATTCAAAATGAGGGTCGAAGCCGGGTTGGTCGTGGCCATAATGTTTCCGACGTGCTGTTCGGTATTGGATAGCGTATCGTTGACGCGGTCAAACCGCGCCTTTTCGAACTCCGTTTTGGAAAGGGCCTTGATAACCCTGATACCCGTGATGTTTTCTTGCGTCACCTGAACCATATGGTCAAGGACACCCTGCTGTTCGGTATAAAGCGGAACACTTTTTTTCGTTACGAAATAAACGACGACGGCGATCACCGGGAGGGTCGCCAGGAGTACCAGCGTCAACCCGACATCCATTGTCAGAGTAATAGCAATCCCACCAATTAACAAAATCGGGCCGCGGATCCCGATGCGTTGCATCCTGGCAAACATCTGATTCAAATTATAAGTGTCTGAAGTCAGACGCGAAACTGCCGAGGAAACCGTAACGTCGTCGAGCTGTCTTGCGGATAAATAGGAGATACGAGAAAACAAATCGTGCCGAATCTGTTTTGTGATTTTCCCTGCCGAGCGGGCCGCCATCCGGTTCGCTGTTACATTCGAAAGGAAGGAAATCACAGCGCACAGCGCCATGATGCCACCCCACAAAAAAATAAGACCTTCTTCCCCCAATGGCACAATCTCATCGATCATCTTTGCCAAGATCGAAGGAATCAAAAGATCCATGATCGAAGCGACAAATTTAATGGCCAACGTGACCGCTATGTAACCGTAATATGGTCGTATATATTTGGCGATTCCCTTCATACCTTTTCGCATGCTCCTCGTTTTTTGTGTGGCCATTTTATTATATCAAATTTTTTTCATTTCGCAAACCAAATAGCCCGGTTTTAGATGATAAGCGTTAAAATTTTGCGATTGGATCTAGCAAGCATATGCAATAAAGTATTTTATACATAGAAAAGTCTGGCGGTACTTATTTCCTGACATAATAATTGTGAAATTGATTTAGGTCTTGAATTTTTTGTATGGATATGCTAAAATACAAAAAATTAAAATTCTTTATTTCCCGCCGGGGAAGTATATTGCACCGATTTCGTATCGTTAGGCCATTGGAGATACGGAATCAGTGCTTTTTTTCTGCCGGATTTTGGAGGTCTTATATGATATCAAATTGTTTTCGGAACTTTATGAAATACGCGTCCCTCAATGTGATGGGGATGATCGCGTTGTCTTGCTATATCTTAGCTGATACCTTTTTCGTTTCGAAAGGGCTCGGTACCAACGGTTTAACAGCCCTAAACCTCGCAATCCCCATTTATAGTTTCATTCACGGCAGTGGACTCATGATCGGCATGGGCGGCGGCACAAAATATTCCATACAGAAAAGCCAGAACGACCATGCAGGCGCCAATCGCACGTTTACCTATGCTGTATACCTTGCCGCCGTATTTGCCGCCTTCTTTGTTCTGGTGGGAGTATTTTTTTCCGATGCGATTATTTCCCTATTTGGCGCCGATGGAAGCGTATATGATATGTCCAAAACCTATTTGCAGGTAATTTTGCTCTTTGCGCCAGCCTTTTTGATGAACAATGTTTTACTTTGCTTTGTCCGCAACGATAATGCGCCGCAACTTTCTATGGCGGCGATGATCGGCGGTAGTCTCTCCAATGTCGTGTTGGATTGGGTCTTTATCTTTCCCTGCAAAATGGGGATATTTGGCGCGGTGTTTGCCACAGACTTGGCCCCTATCATCAGCATCCTGATTTTGTCGCCGCATTGGCTTGGCAAAAATAAGCAATTCCACTTTACAAAATGCAAATTAGATGGCAAACAGTGTGCCGGCATCCTTTCCAATGGCATCCCCTCGTTGGTCACAGAGGTTTCCTCCGGAATAGTTATGATTGTCTTTAATACCATTATCCTGCATCTGGAGGGAAATGTCGGTGTTGCGGCTTATGGTGTAATTGCCAATCTATCCTTAGTGGTAATTGCAATTTATACAGGAATTGCGCAAGGGGTCCAACCGATCATCAGCCGAAATTATGGGCAAAAAAACTTTGCGGATATCAACGCCACCCTACGGTATGCATTCGCCACTATGCTAATCCTTTCATTTCTCATCTATATGGTAATCTTTTTCGGTGCTTCACAGATTGCCAGTATTTTCAACAGCGAACACAATGCCATGTTACAAAGTATCGCTTCGGAAGGTTTGCGGCTTTATTTCATCGCCTGCCCGTTTGCCGGCTTCAATATCATTCTCTCCATATACTTTACCTCTACCGAGTGCCCGCAACCAGCCCATAGAATCGCTATCCTCCGCGGATTTCTCGTTATTATCCCGATGGCGTTTTTGCTGGCATGGGTTGCCAAAATGACTGGCGTCTGGTGCGCGTTCCCTGCAACAGAACTTTGCGTTTCATTATTCGGATTGCTCTCCTGGCTTTCGATCCGGAAAAAACGTGCAGGTGCTAACTAAATGATAAATCGGTTTTTCTTATAAATATCGGGGCAGATCTTTTTGGTCTGCCCCGATATTTTTAACTATTTCGGGCTTTGTATCCTTCGCCCCAATCCTGCATAGCGTCTAAAATAGGTTTTAAACTCCGGCCCAATTCCGTCAAGCTGTATTCCACCCGCGGCGGCACCTCTGCATAGACCTTCCGATTGACAAGCCCCTTTTCCTCCATATCGCGAAGTTGAGCGGTCAAGACCTTTTGCGATACGCTTCCAATAGACTTTTTTAATTCCCCAAACCGTTTTGTCGAGGGCATTAAGTCGCGCAAAATCAGGACTTTCCATTTATCGCCGATCAGCATGAGTGTCGTCTCCACTGGGCAGGCCGGCAAAGCATTTCCTACCTGCATAATCCTCGCTCCTTTCCGATCGTTCCTAATTTCTTGTTACAGAAAAAATCATAATTGCATCACGAAATATTCTTATAAATGAATTATAGTATTTTCTTACCAAAATTGCAATTCCAGATGCTTATAAATCTTTCGCTTGATTCAACATTCTATTTTGATTGAAAAGAATTTTTATAAAAAAATTTAATTTTTTGAAGGTTTAGAACAGCATAAACACACAATTGTTTCTTTTTGGTAACTACAGAACAATAAAGTGCTTACTTTACAGCAGAAACTTATCTTCGTATAATATAGCCAGAGCAACGGAGAACGGCCGCTTCGGGACTCAAATCAAATCGAAGGAGAATTTATTATGAATAAGAATACGTTTCAAACAGTAAAACTCGCCAAAGGTGAAATGAACATTTTTGACTTTGGGAACATTAAGCTTCACACATACAAGACAAACGATTTTATTGACGATGAAGTATTCATTGTCGAGAAAAACAATAATGCGGTTATCATTGAGTCCCCCTGTTTCTTTGACAACATTAAAGAGCTTACGGCATATTTGAAGAATTTTGACGTCAAAGGTATGCTAATTGCATACCATGGCGCTGGCGCCACCTTCCTGCCCGAAGTGCCGAAATTTGCGACGCAGAATGCGCTTGATTATTCTGCAAACGGAGGCGGAAAGGCTCTGATTGATAATTTCACAAGCTCATTTGGAGAAATCTTTGACAACTCGGTTCACAAAATCACCAATGTAATCGAAGCCGGTAAAGTGACAATCGGCGGCATCGACTTTATCATCAAACAGACTTCGGAAGCTTTCGACGTGGAAATTCCCGAAATAAATGCCGTTTACACCCACATGCTAGGCCACGACTGCCATTCCATTGTTGCCGGTGCTGGCCATGCTGATGCTATGATCGCAGAGCTTCGCAACGATATCCAAAAGGGATACGATCTGATTTTGACCTCTCACTACACGCCGGAAGACCTGAAAGATGCCGAGACCAAGATCGCTTACCTAGAAAATCTGAAACAAATTGCCTCGAACTGCAAGGATGCCGATGCATTTAAGGCTGAAGTGGTCAAGCAGTATCCGCAGTACAGCGGCCAGAATTACCTTGAGATGACGGCGGGATTTTTCTTTTCTTAAACTAAAAAACAAACCGGGGCTGTCACTGATAGCCCCGGCATAATTGCGCGAATCCATTTCAATTGAAAAAAACGCTTATTTCTCTCTGGTAAAAAACCGATTTTGATAAGATACCGAATCGCGGACTCGTCGAAACCGGCAGGGCCCAAGCCAGGAACTTGGGTCCTGCCCTTAAGCACGCCTCCACTGCGAAATTACTTTCTAACTTTATTTTTGGTGAGAAAAATGACACAAAAGGACAAAAGAATTTATTTGATCAAAACGTTGCTTGGCGAACAGCCGCAATATTCGAATATAACCATCCCAACAGACGAACAAGAACAGAAGAATCTGCTCCGCGCACTCTGCAATGTACGCATGCCTGCGCCTGCAACGGAAGAATTTTTAAAAATACAGGACGCCTACTTGCAAGAAGAAACCGCAAAAAAAGGCATTACGAAGCTCGCTGATTTGCGGCCCGTCCAGGGCAATTTATATTTGTGGCAGGGCGATATTACCACGCTTAAATGCGATGCCATTGTCAATGCGGCCAACAGCCAGATGCTCGGTTGCTTTGTCCCCTGCCACGGTTGCATTGACAATGCGATTCATTTCGCCGCCGGGGTGCAACTCCGATTGGAATGCGCCCGCATCATGGCAAAGCAACAGCAAAAAGAACCGGCGGGTAGCGCGAAAATAACAAAGGCCTATAATCTTCCCTGCCGTTATGTGCTTCACACGGTGGGTCCAATCATTTATGAAGCAGTAACAGAAAAGGATTGCGAATTGCTGGCAAATTGCTATCGTTCCTGCCTGGAACTGGCGGCGTCCTACGGGCTGAAAAGCATCGCCTTCTGTTGCATTTCCACGGGTGAATTTCATTTCCCCAATGAACCGGCGGCCGAAATCGCCGTCAAAACCGTCAAATCCTATCAACAAAATAATCTCAACAGCATGGAGGTGATTTTCAATGTGTTCAAAAACAAAGACTATGAAATCTACAAGCGCCTATTGCAATGAAATCGAAAGATTAAAGCAGGAACTTGCCACGGCGGACGCAATTCTCATCGGAGCCGGCGCCGGACTTTCCACCTCTGCCGGATTCACTTATTCCGGCAAACGCTTTGAAGACCATTTTTCTGATTTTATTGCAAAGTATGGCTATCCGGATATGTATTCGGCGGGCTTCTACCCCTATAAAACATTGGAAGAGTACTGGGCGTATTGGAGCCGGTATATTTTGATCAATCGCTATCAAGATGCGCCAAAAGACGTGTACGGCGATCTTCTGAAATTGGTGCAAGGCAAAGATTATTTTGTCTTGACAACCAACGTAGACCACTGTTTCCAAAAGGCCGGATTTGATAAACGAAGGCTTTTTTATACCCAAGGCGATTACGGCTTGTGGCAGTGCGCCAGGCCCTGCCATGACAAGACCTATGACAATGAAGCGGTTGTCAGAAAAATGGTTGAAGCGCAAAAATATATGCGTGTTCCATCTGCACTGGTGCCGCACTGCCCTGTCTGCGGCGCACCTATGGCCATGAACTTGCGGGCAGGCAACACCTTTGTGGAGGATAGCGGCTGGCATCAAGCCAAAAAAAGGTATCAGGACTTTTTGGCCAGCCACCAAGGGCGACGCATATTGTATTTGGAATTGGGTGTTGGCGGCAATACGCCTGTCATTATAAAATATCCGTTTTGGCAAATGACCTATCAAAACCCGAAAGCGACATATGCCTGCATGAATCTTTCTGAAGCGTATTGTCCGGCGGAAATCAAAAGACAATCCATCTGCATCAATGCGGACATTGGCGCCATTTTGAAAGAGCTACGATAGTAACATATGCCTAATTAGCCGATCAGCGCCTTTCTATAAGCAGAACAAACTCGATAAAAGCCAGACAAAAGCAGTGGCAAAATTGAGCTTGCCGATTTCATCCGGTGAAACCAAAGGGATCGTTCCAATTTCCTCCTCATCCAAAAGCACCTTTACCTGACCGAGGCTTTGCCCCTTAACGACAGGTGTGGCCACCTCAGAAACCGTTTCAACCTTTTGGGTGATACGGTCTTGGCTTCCCTTTGGGATTAAAACCTGCAAAGTGTTCTGCGCAATCGGTGTTACAGTTTTTTGCACACCTTTTTTGACTGGAATCGGCGCCACACCCGAAAGATCAGCCTCAACGGTGGTAAAGGCCCAGTTCGCAAAGCCATAGTCTAACATTTTTTTCGCGCCGTTGAAGCGGTCGTCACTCGTTTCGCCACCCATGACGACGGCGCAAAGCTCGAGTCCATCCCGTTCGGCCGTCGCCGAAAGGCAGTATCCGGCCGTGCTCGTCGTTCCGGTCTTGAGGCCGGTCGTTCCGGGATAAAAGCGCACAAGTTTATTGGTGTTGACAAGCTCCGAATTGCCATCGCGGAGTGAATCCATCCAAACGGTGGAATAATTTCGGATCAATTTGTGCTTCATCAGCGCGCAGGACATCAGCGCCACATCATGCGCCGTCGTGAGATGACCCTCAGCGTCTAACCCGGTACAATTTATAAAGGTGGTATTGTTCATACCGAGTTCTTTGGCACGTTCGTTCATCCGTTGCACAAAAGCCTCTTCGCTTCCGGCCACGGCTTCGCCCAACGCGACAGTCGCGTCGTTTGCCGAAGCAATGACGGCGGCTTTGAGTAGCTCATTGACCGTCATAACCTCTCCGGTTTCGAGCCAGATTTGAGAACCGCCCATACTACAGGCGTGTTCACTTGCCGTCACTTTGGTGTCAAGAGTCATTTTGCCAGATTCAATGGCCTCCATTACCAAAAGAAGCGACATGATTTTCGTAATCGAGGCCGGCGCCAATTTTTCATCAGGATTGTTTTCATACAAAATCCGCCCGGTATATGGCTCCATTAAGATCACTGATTTCGCGGCGATGTCCAACTTGCCGTCAGGTGAAGTGGAAGTTGTAATCGTGTCTTCCAGCGGCGTGTTCAGATCCTCCGCCGGGTATTCGCTTGAAACGGTTTTCTCGCCCTCTGCCGCCGCAGAAAACATGCCGCAAACCAGCATGATTCCGCAAAGCAAAAGCGAAATGGTTCTTTTCATAGGGCATACCTCCAGTCCTCTCTAACTGATAAATATGCCCCTGGCATCGATTTAATACCCGAGCGATTCCCCGCACAGAATGACCTTGATGCGGCCTTTCTGCCGCTGATAGGATGAAATGACGTAATTGCAACAAATGCGCGCTTCGCTCGCACAACCGCCGAATAAATCCGCTTCCTCTGCAACACAATGGCCAGTTTTCTGGCAGGCCGTGTTGCAGGACAGCCGTACGGCATTTTTGGGGGCGGCAATCGACTTCACTCGCGCAAGTCCGCTGGCGACATCGGGCACGATTTTGTTGACACCGACTACAAGGATCACCTCTTTCGGACCATAAAGTAGCGCGGCGCAACGGTTGGAAAGCCCGTCGACGTTGACAAGCTCCCCCGCTTCAGTAACGGCATTGCAGGAGCAAAGGAATACGTCGGCCAAAAGCCCCGCGCGCAGTCGTTCGGCGCGCGCTTCCTCCGATAGGCCAGGTTCGTACCTGTCAATAAATTTATAAGCGCCACTTCTGAGCAGATCGAGCACGCCTGTCTCTTTGAGGCTTTCAGAGCCTCCAACCGCCACAGTAGCGCCCGCTGATAACAACGAGGCGACAAAAGGCCTGACCTGTGAAGCGGATTCGACGTAATAAGCGTCCATACGATGCCGCTGTAGCCCTTGTAAGGTCAATTCTACTTTTTCATGCATCTTTCATTCCTCCTAAAATCACTCCGCCACCAATCAGGCGGTTTCCATCATAACAGACCGCGGCCTGGCCGGGGCTGGGCGCACGTTGCGGCTCGTCAAATTCCAGTATGGCCTCGCTTTGCCCCGTCGGAATCAGAACGGCTGGTTGTTCCGTTTGGCGATACCGCAGTTTGGCTTGGACCTGCATCGGCGACTTAGGCCACTCAAATGGCAACCAGTTGCAATCGCCGATTCTGACCCGTCGGGCCAACAACGCCTCTGGCCCACCGAGGACCACCGTATTTTCCTCCGGCCGTTTTTCGGTGACGAAAACCGGGCGCCCAAAGGCGACGCCCAATCCTTTTCGCTGGCCAATGGTATAATGGATGAGCCCTTTGTGCCGCCCCAAAATTTCCCCATTTGCTCCCACATAATCACCCGGCGCAGAGATCCGCCCAGTATACCGCTCGATGAAGCCGGCATAATCTCCGTCAGGTACAAAACAGATGTCTTGGCTTTCGGCCGGTAACGCTTCGGCGATACCGGCCTTTTTGGCAAGCGCGCGCACCTGCGACTTTTTCAATCCGCCAAGCGGAAAAAGTACCCGTGAGAGCTGGACCTGCGTTAAGCAATAGAGCACATAAGTCTGGTCTTTTTGGCGGTCTTCAGAACGAAGCAGAAAATAACGGCCCGTTTCTCGGTCACGCTCAATGCGCGCATAATGCCCCGTCGCGATTTTGTCGCACCCCGCCGCTCGGGCCGCTTGCAAAAATGCGCCAAACTTGAGCGCGCGGTTGCAAAAGATGCAAGGATTTGGCGTTTTTCCAGCAAAATAAGCCTCAGCAAAGGGGCGAATCACCGAATCGGCGAATTGCCGCTGAAACGGCAGAGTTTTATGCTCGATGCCAAGTCTAAGACACGTGGCACGAGCTTTTTCAATTTCTGGAGATTCGGCGCCATTGATATCATACAATCGCATTGTTGCACCTATAACCTCGTAACCTTCCTGCAAAAGCAATACTGCGGCAACCGAGGAATCAACTCCTCCGCTCATAGCGACCATTACTTTTTTGGGCATAAATGATCCACCTCTTGCATTTATTATACAGGACAGGCCGCCTTCCTGCAATAAAAAACCCGCCGTCCGGCGGGCAAAAACGCGATTTAAATTTCAAAATTGACGCCGGTTTCTTTTGGATCCGCTTCGCTGAAGTTGTAATCCTTGCCCGGCAGGAGTGCGTTGAGCAAAATCCCGACGATGGCGGCAATTGCCAGGCCTGATAATGTGATTGTCGTCGAACCGATGGTAAAAGAGACCCCTCCGATACCGTTAAAGCCGAGGGCCGAGACCAAAATGACCGCCGCGATAATCAGGTTGCGGCTTTTTGTAAAGTCGACCTGATTCTCTACCACGTTGCGCACGCCGATGGCTGAGATCATTCCATAGAGGATAAAAGAGATGACTCCGATGATTGGAGCCGGGATCGTACTGATTGCGGCGCTGAATTTCGGGAAAAACGATAGCAAAATGGCAAAAACGGCCGCGATTTGCATAACCCTCGGGTCAAAAACCTTGGTCAATGCCAACACGCCGGTATTCTCACCATAGGTCGTGTTTGCCGGTCCGCCGAACATCGCCGCAAAGCTGGTGGCCAGCCCATCGCCCAAAAGCGTCCGGTGCAGGCCGGGCTTGGCGATGTAGTTCCGTCCAGCCGTCGCGCCAATGGCCGAAATATCTCCGATATGCTCCATCATGGTCGCCAGTGAGATGGGCGCCATGGTG
The DNA here is from genome assembly GCA_949292695.1 of uncultured Eubacteriales bacterium. Classification (GTDB taxonomy): domain Bacteria; phylum Bacillota; class Clostridia; order Oscillospirales; family Acutalibacteraceae; genus CANQSG01. The sequence continues at coordinate 26,213 of CASFAP010000077.1, forward strand.
ATAATCGCACTTATGGCCTTTGAGCCGTCCTTGAACGCGCCGAACATAAACTGCTCGGAATGAAGCGGCAGACCGATGATATCAGCTTGTTTTACCGCTGTAAAATCGACAATTCCCAGCACGACCGCAACGAGATAGGAAACGACAATGCCAATGACAATGGGGACGATTTTGGCCATGCCCTTGCCCCAAATATTGAAAATGACAATTATAAGTAGGGCGCTGAGCGCAACGATCCAATTAAAGCCGACCGGATGGAAGGTCTGCGTCCCATCGGCAAGGGTGCCGCTGGCAATGGGAGTCACGATATTATTGACGGCCGATGGCGCCAAGATCAAGCCGATAGATATAATGATCGGACCGGTTACGACCGGCGGAAAAAACCGCATTACGCGGCTCACACCGAGCACTTTGACGAGGAGGGCAACTAAAGCATAAACAAGGCCGGCGACAAAAACGCCAAGACAGGCATAGGGAATCATCTCGGTGTTCGGACTACCATCTTCCAATTTCGGGCAGACCGCGGCATAGCCGCCTAAAAAAGCAAAGGAAGATCCCAAAAAAGCCGGGACCTTGCCGCCGGTTATCAAGTGGAACAAAAGGGTTCCAAGGCCAGCCATCAGAAGCGTTGTTGCGACGTCGAGTCCCGTAATAATTGGCACCAACACGGTTGCGCCAAACATGGCGAACATATGTTGAAGCCCCAAGAGCAGTGTCCGCGGCAGGCCGAGTTGCTTTACGTCGTAAATTCCCTCGTTGCCGAGCTGAGCAGATTCTTTTTTCATTTTCAAACCCCCATTTATGATCCCGCAAGATAAGCAAAAAACCGGGTTGTGTGCCGAACCATGTCTTTTTTTGCGACATCAATAATAGCATATTTCTTTCCGGTTGTCTATCAAAAAATTGCGCTTGCATATCTTTTAGATTTTACGTCCATATTATAGGTAGAAAAGGTATAAAAAGCCTATTTTCCCGCATTTTACCGAAAAATCGGTGCAAAATTGTAAGTTGTCACAAACGTATTGCCATTTTTTACCAAATAAGTCCGTTTTTAAATAGTTACATCTTTGTAACTTTTTCGTTTTATGCAAAAAAGTTTGTCATTTTGCACAAAAAACAAAAATTTTCGCAGTTTGACATTGGCGGAACAACTGCATATAATGCCCTCAGTTCCAAAAAATGCTTTTTGGGGCAATGTGTTTTTCCGTACATGATCAGAATTATTCGACGGAAAAGGAGAAAACGTATGTCACAGAACTTAAGATTTGCCTGGCGCAAAGTGCGTGCATTGTCTGCCAATCGTTCCATTGGCATTATCATGCTCGCCTTATTTATGACGGTTGTCATCGCGGTGCTGTCCGGTTCGGTCAACAACGTCTCGATTCTGGATGGCGAGACGCGATATACCGTGAAATCTGCAGATACTGATCCTGCACGGCTTTTGGCACTTGCCGATATCAGCTATTCCGAACATGACGAGGTCGTCACAACGCGTTTCGGCAAGGAAATTCTCATTTCGATTGACAGAGCAGAACCGGTGCATATTACGGTTGGCGATTTAACGCGCACGCTCTATCTGACTTCGGGCACCGTTGCCGATGCCGTTGAGGCGGCCGGCGTCACGCTCAGTGAAAACGACATTGTCAATTATCCGCTCGACACACCCTTGACTAAAGACATGCAAATCGACATTGTCGCCATTCGCTATGTCACCGAAACCGTCCAGGAAACCATCCCTTTTGAAGCCACAACGGTCTATTCCAACCAGTACGCCAAAGGCAAGAAGGTCACGACAGACGGTAAAAGCGGCACAAAAGAAGTCACCTACCAAAAGACAATCGTGAACGGCGAAGTGACTGAAACAAAGGTCGTCAAAGAGACGGTGCTGGCCGCTGCGGTTGACGCCAAGACCATTATCGGCACAAAAGTCGAACAGACATCTTCAAGCAGTCAGTCAGCCAACGCTTCAACAGCGACGCAGAACAGCAACGCGGTGCAGACCATATCTGCCATGAAGCCCAATACCCCAATCCAGCTCGACAAAAACGGCAATCCTGTAAACTATAAGAGCCACATGACCGTACAGGCCACGGCCTACACTTATGTTTCTGGCTCGCCGAATATCTGCGCAACCGGAGTGAAAGCCCAAACTGGTTATATCGCAGTTAATCCAAAGGTTATTCCCTACGGTACAAAGATGTATATCAAATCTTCCGACGGCAAGTTTATTTACGGCTATGCCATCGCGGCGGATACCGGCGGTTTTGTCAAAACCAATCCGACCAACGTCGACCTGTTTTTAAACACCTACGA
>CASFAP010000078.1 GCA_949292695.1 uncultured Eubacteriales bacterium
TGAGCGAAGAAAGGGAGATTTCGTCGTAGCCGGTCGACTCGCAGAGCGCCTTGGCTTGGCGATTGACCGTCTCATACGATTTTTCGCGCACCGGCCGGTAAATGTAACCCGCCTGACAAAACCGGCACCCGCGGATGCAACCGCGAAAAATTTCCTGCACGGCCCGGTCGTGGACGATTTCTATATACGGGACGACAAATCGATCGGGGTAAAAGGCCTTATCCATGTCGCCGATCACGCGCTTGCGGACGGTTTTCGGCGCGCCGTCTTTGGGTGTGACAGATGCGATGGTGCCGTCTGCATTGTAAGAGAATTCATACAAGCTCGGCACATAAACGCCCTCGATCTGCGCCGCTTCCCTTAAAAAGGCCTGTTTATCGCCGCTACCGTGCTTATATTTTTGATAGAGATCGATGAGCTCAAGGTCGACCTCTTCCCCGTCGCCCAAAAAGAACAGGTCCACAAAATCTGCCAACGGCTCCGGGTTCGAGGCGCAAGGCCCGCCCGCAACGACCAATGGCGCCAGGCTTGTCCGATCGGCGGAACGCAACGGCAAACCTGCCAGATCGAGCATATTGAGGACGTTCGTAAAGCTGAGCTCATATTGGAGCGTAAAGCCGATGATATCAAAGTCCTTGATGGGATCGCGGCTCTCAAGCGCAAAAAGCGGAATCTGTTCTTTTCGCATGACAGCCTCAAAATCTATCCAGGGCGCAAACACACGCTCGCACCAGATATCGTCGCGGGCGTTGAACTGCGAATAGAGGATTTTCATGCCGAGGTGGGACATTCCGACCTCATAAGTGTCTGGAAAGCAAAAAGCAAAACGGACGTCGACCTTGGATTTCTCTTTGATTACGCTATTCAGCTCACCGCCCGAATAACGCCCCGGTTTTTGCACCGTCAAAAAAAGTTGCTCCAGTTTTTGCGAATCCATATAAAAATCTCCTAAATCGGTTTTTTTCATTTTAACCGATTCGGGAGATTCTTTCAACTAAATCTTCATCAGCGAGGCAATCAACAGATAGATGCCTAAGAGCAGGAGGGTGGGATTGTTCCCCATCTGGAACAAAATCGTTACACCACCCATCGAGGCTAACACCCCGAGGCAAAAGGTCACAATTCGCAAAATCAGCTCTGCGCGATACACCGGCAGGCGAAGCAGAAGGATCTGATAAAGAATCGTCCCGCCATCGAGGCCACGCGCCGGCAACAAATTAAATATACAGACGACGAGATTGAGCACCGCCCAGCTGAGCGTCGTGGAATCGTCGAAAACTAAGGCGTGCAACAAAAGCACGACAAATAGAAGTAGGTTCATGAGTGGCCCCATAAGGGCGATGATCACCTCATCGCTGTTCTTCTTCGGGACCGAACCGACGATCTGCACCGAAGCCGGAATCAGGTTGATCTGTTTCGGCTGGCACCCAAGGCCCCACATGGCGAACAGATGCCCGAGCTCATGGAATAAAATCGCCGCGAAGGTCGGCAGAATCAGACCGGTCCGATCGGTCGCAAACAGAAATGCGATGATGGCGGCAAACAGGCAAGAAATGTAGATGTCGACGTCAAAGAGTTTCAGTCTCATGTGTTCTCATCCAGATTCAGAATCCAGGCCGGATTGATGGTTTGACTTCCCACGCGGATTTCAAAATGCAAATGCGGTCCGGTTGCGGCACCGGTACTGCCAACCTTGGCGATTTCCTGCCCTGTTTTGACCTGCTGACCCTTTTTGGCTGTAATCGAACTGCAATGGCCGTAAAGGGTATAAAACCCGTTTTGATGTTGCAGGATGATATAGTTGCCATAGCCGCCTTCCTCATAACCGACAGCGGTCACCGTACCGTCCATGGCGGCACCGATCGAAGTGCCGGAATTGGCGGCGATATCCAGGCCGAAATGATGGACAGTTTGACCCGAACCGAACGGGTCGTCGCGGTCCCCATACTCCGAGGTGATCACCCCATTCACCGGCCATACAAGTGCATTTTTTGCGTTTATCTTTGTATTTTTTACGGTTTTTACAACGCTCAAGTCAAAGGCGTTTTCCGCCTCGTTGGCCGCCTCATCTCCCGACGACTGCTCTGCGTTCGCGGGATCGGTTTGACTTTCGGTTTGGCTCTCTGTTTGACTTTCCGGCGCTTCACTACTGCTCCCAGTAGAACTCGTCTCGGCCGGTAGGCTTGAAGCGTCTTGGCCAGAGGTGGCGTCCGAAGAATTCGGGTCGGTCACTTCGTGCAGGGTGGTTGTATCTTCAAAGTTCTCAATGTACCACGAACGTAGATTCGCATAAACGTCGCCGCCAAACAACTGAATGACAAAAATTGCGGCGACGATTATAAGGCAGACGATGGCTTGGAACAAGATCAAATTGAATTTGGGATCGGATCGTTTTTCTGCGACTTCCTGCTTTGGCGTTTCATCGTTCACGGCAATCTCCCCCTTACTCTTTTTATATGCGAACTCGTCCCCAAAAAAGAACCGCGCGGAGCAATATTTGCTCCGCGCGGAAAATATATCTTCCATTTTAGGCTTTTTGCTTTAAATATGCGTCAATCGAGGCCGCGGCGGTTTTTCCCGCACCCATGGCCAGAATGACGGTAGCCGCGCCGGTCACGGCGTCGCCGCCGGCGTAAACGCCTTCTTTGGTGGTCTGCATCGATTCATCCACTATGAGGCAACCGCGTTTGTTGGCCTCGATGCCAGGGGTTGTATTGCGGATCAGCGGATTGGGGCTGGTACCGACCGCCATGATTACGGCGTCAACATCCAAAACAAACTCCGATCCCGGCTTTTCGATTGGGCGGCGCCGGCCTGAAGCATCGGGTTCGCCAAGTTCCATTTCGATGCATTCCATGCCGCAAACGCGACCGTTTTCATCGGCTAAAATCCGCTTAGGATTGTTGAGGAGTTTGAAAACAATCCCCTCTTCCTTTGCGTGATGGATTTCTTCTTTTCTGGCCGGCATCTCTTCTTCAGAACGCCGGTAGACGATATAAACCTGCTCGGCGCCCAGTCGTTTGGCGCTTCTGGCGGCGTCCATAGCGACGTTGCCGCCGCCGACGACCGCGACCTTATGGTTGCGTTTGATGGGGGTATCGTACCCTTCGAGATAGGCCTTCATCAGATTGATGCGGGTCAAGAACTCATTGGCCGAATAGACGCCGACCGAGCCCTCCCCTTCAATTCCTAAGAACTGCGGCAAGCCAGCCCCCGAACCGACAAAAACCGCTTGATAGCCCATTTCGATGATCTCGTCGATGGAAAGGACCTTGCCGATGACCATATCGGTCATGATTTCAACGCCCATAGCCTTCAGGCCTTCAATCTCCTTGCGGACGATTTCCTTCGGCAATCGGAATTCGGGGATTCCGTA
>CASFAP010000079.1 GCA_949292695.1 uncultured Eubacteriales bacterium
GACGGACGAAGACGCCGACAAGGTGTATGAGCGTAGCGAAGAGCTGATTCTCTACCTGCTACCGGATTACGCCGGCCCCATTCCCCATGTGCTGGAGGCCGTGGCCCAGCTGAGGGAACGTGGGATCAAAATCGGTTCCACCACGGGCTACAACGACGAGATGATGGCCATCGTGGTGCCGGCCGCAGAAAAGGCTGGATACAAGCCGGACTGCTGGTTCAGCTCGGACTCTACCAACAAGCTGGGGCGTCCTTACCCATATATGATTTTCAGGGCGCTGGAAACGCTGAAAGTATCTTCTGTGAAAGCCGCCGTCAAGGTGGGGGATACGGTTGCTGATATTAGGGAAGGGCAGAATGCCGGCTTAATTACAATAGGCTTGCTGGAAGGAAGCTCCCTAATGGCGCTTTCCGAGGAGGAATACGAAGCCCTGACCTCGGAGCAACAACAGGCGGAAATCGACCGGGTCCGCAAAGCGTATGACGATTGCGGTGCGGATTATGTGATCCGCAACATGAGTGAGCTATCCGGTCTGCTGGAACGTATAGAGACAACAACAGCTTGACGGCTGACTACATAATTGAAAAATTTTAGTTGCAAAAGGAGAAAATCAAAATGAAATTCAAGAAAATGCTTACGATGGTAGTTTGCGGAGTGCTGGCGGCATCGGTATTTGCCGGCTGTTCTTCCAATCCAAGCTCGGACACCAGTAGCGGGGCCGGTGGCGGGGATTACGCGGACACTATTACCCTTGTCTGGTATCCCAATGAATCCGCCGAGGACTACGACGTAGCTCGTGAGGAATACGCCAAACTCATTGAACAGGCTACCGGCAAGAAGGTGGAACAGAAGCTGACCACCGACTATGCCATTGCCATCGAATCCCTGTCCAACGGCACAGCCCAGATCTGCTTTATGGGCGCCCAGGGCTACATAGAGGCCAAAAACGCCAATGACGCGGTGTTGCCTTTGTTCGTCAATTCCGGCGAATCCGGTACCCTGGATGATGCCAAATACTACAGCTTCTTGGCGGTAGAAAAAGGAAATGAAGGCCAGTATGCGGATGGAGACAGCTATTCCATCGACAACATTGTCGGCAAAAAGATGTCCTTTGTTTCCAATAGCTCCACCTCCGGCTTTAAGGTGCCGACCAGCTCCATCATCGGCCATTTCAGCGACCGCAACCTCACCGAGGACGACCTGATTGAGGGCGGCGATGATATGCTCTTTTCCCAGGTGCTGTTTGGCGGTTCCCACCAAGGCTCGGCATTCAACCTCATGTCGGGAAAAGCTGATGTGGCCGCCTTCTGCGACACCGAAATTGCTCCCTATGCCGACTGTGTAGAGGGAGAACCCAACGCCACTGGTTCGGTGTACGCCATTAAAGAGGACGCCAGCGCACCCTTTGATACGGTGACCGGAGAGGAGTTTGTCATCATCCAGTCCACTCCAGTTCTCAACGGCCCGTTTGTTTATAACTCAGAAGCACTGGCCCCGGATGATGTCAAGGCTATCCAGGATTTGTTCACTTCCGACGAGGTGGCCAATAACGAATTGATTTTTGTTCCGGAGGACTCCGACAACGTGGGAATGTTTGAAAAAGCGGCCAATGAGCGTTTTGTGCTGGTAGAGGACTCCTGGTTCGATCCTATCCGCGAACTGAGCAAATAAGTACGACCAATAAAGGAGACACGAATATGGCGCTTCTCAGTTTTCAAAACGTAAGCAAAACCTACAACAACGTCACGAAGGCGTTGCAGGATGTTACGTTTTCCATAGAAGAAGGCGAGTTCGTGTCCATTATCGGCCCTTCCGGGGCGGGAAAATCCACGCTCCTGCGATGTATCAACCGCCTGGTGGATGCATCGCAGGGGACGATTTTTTTCGATGGACACAACGTCACCTTGAGCAAAAAGAAGGAGCTACGGGAACTTCGTACGAAAACAGCGATGATTTTCCAGCACTACAATCTGGTGGACCGCTTGAGCGTGGTGGAAAATGTGTTGCACGGACGGCTGGGACAAAAATCCACCATCAGCGGCGCGGCCGGACACTATACAGAAGAGGAAAAGAAAGAAGCGTTCCGCATTATCCAGGAAATGGGCTTGGAAGAGCAAGCCTACAAACGCTGTGACGAGTTGTCCGGCGGGCAGAAGCAAAGGGTGGGGATTGCCCGGGCCATCATGCAACATCCCAAGCTGATCCTGTGCGACGAGCCGATTGCTTCCTTGGACCCCAAATCTTCCAAGGTCATTATGGACCACCTGAAATCCATCAACCAAACCAAAAATATCACCTGTCTGGTGAACCTGCATCAGGTGGATGTGGCCATAAAATACTCCGAGCGCATCATCGGCGTAACCGCAGGAAAAATTGTGTACGACGGTCCCACCAGCGGTCTGACTAAGGATATGATCCATGAGATTTACCAGTCCAGCGAACACGACCTTATTACGGATGTACAGGGGTGAGCAATATGCAGAAAACCATGGATGTATTCAAAAAACGCAAGCTGACCTATACCCTGGTGTTCCTGGCCTTTATCGCCATCTTCGCAGGCGCCTCCATCGTGGCGGAATTCAACCCGGTGGACGGTATCGCTTCCTTCCCGGTTGCCATCCAGTGGATTGCCACCAATCTGATTCCTGATGCCGCGGCTATGGAGCGGTTGCCGAAAATCCTAAGCGAACTGGCGGAAACCGCCTTGCTTTCGGTAGCAGTCACCGTGGTGGCGGCAGTGCTGGCTTTCTTCTTCAGCCTGCTGGGTTCCAACATCACCAGGATCAACGGCATCCTCAAACGGATCGTCCGGATCGTAGCCGCCTTTTTCCGCAACGTGCCGGACGTGGTGTGGGCCATGCTACTGATGTTCTCCTTCGGGCAGAACGTCCTGACCGGCTTCTTCGCCCTGTTTTTCACCACTTTCGGCCTGCTGACTCGCGCCTTTATAGAGACCATCGAAGAAGTCAGCTCCAACTGCGTGGAGGCGCTGGATGCTACGGGCGCCAACTTTTTCCAGAAGGTATTTCAGGGTATTTTCCCCTCTTCGCTTCCAGGTATTACCACCTGGGTGCTGTACATGATTGAGACCAATATCCGTTCCTCAACCCTCATCGGAATCCTGACCGCTACCGGCATCGGCTATCTGTTCGATTTGTACTACAAACGGCTGGACTTTGCCTCGGCCAGTCTGGTGGTGCTGTCTATTGTCATTCTGGTGCTGGTCATAGAAACGGTTTCCAATAAGATAAGGAAGGTGATTCTGTGATAAACGAGACAGTAGCTATGGCGGAGCGAGTACCGTTGCGTGAAAAAAGCCATTCTGAGGTCGATGTCGAAAGATTTATTAGTCGTTCCCGAAAAGGAAAAATCAAAATCGGCGCCAAAAGCAAAAGTCAGCTGGCTGTTAAGCTACTAGTGTTGGTGTTGTTGGGAATCACCATTTTTGCATTTTTCACTTTTGATTATCAAGGTATCGACTTTGCCAAGGCAGTATCCGATACCTTGCATAACATCAAAACCGTATTTTTAGAGCCGGAATTGACCCGGGATACAGTAGGCGGCGTCCTCTATCAGCTACTGGTTACCTTCTGTCTGGGAACCTTGTCCACCATCATCGGTGCGGTATTAGCTTTTTTCTGCTCTCTGCTGTGCGCGCGCAATTTAGCTCATCCGGTTTGTGTCAATATCATCAAAAGTGTGGTGGCGGTAGCACGCGCGGTGCCGACAGTTCTGTGGGTACTGATCTTCGCGGTTTCTGCTGGTCTGGGTAGCGTGGCAGCCGTGGCGGGCCTAACCTTCCACAGCTTCGCCTATCTGACCAAAGCCTATGCAGAGTCCATTGAGGAAATGGATCCCGGCATCATTGAAGCGCTGAAGGCCAACGGCGCCCGCTACTGGCAGATTGTCTGCCAGGCGATTTTGCCCTCCACCATCACGTCTATGGTAGCCTGGACCTTTATGCGCTTTGAGATCAATTTTGCCAACGCCGTGGCCATGGGTGCGGCGGCGGGCGCCGGCGGCATCGGATTTAATCTGTTTATGGCGGGCAACTTTTACTTTGATTTACATGAAATGGGCCTGCTGACTTATATCGTGGTGATCGCCGTGGTCATCCTGGAGATGATCTCCACCAAAATCAAGGCGAAAGTGAAATGAGGAGCACTGTATGGAAAAAAGACGGATATCCAAAATACTGGCACGGGCCGGTAAAGAACAGGTCAAAAGGTTGGCTGACGAAATCAAAGAGGACTATTCCCCGGTCATTGTAAAGGCACCGGAAAAGTCCCTGACCATGATCCGCATGCGAGAGCCGGTGCAGGAAAGTCTGTTTTATCTGGGCGAAGTGATCGTCAGCGAGGCGATCGTGGACCTGGACGGCGCCAAAGGGGTTGCCGTGATCATGGGGGACGATTTTGAGAAGGTTCTGGACATGGCGGTGATCGACGCGGCCTGCAATAAGGGTGTATTTCGGCGGTACGATTTCCTAGAACAGCTGGAAAAGGAACAAACGTATCGGCTAAAAAAGGAAAATGCCCTCTTCATGCAGACTATGGTCAGCTTCCATTCCATGGATGCGGAGGTGGCGCCATGAAACAGTTGCACATGTTTGACGAAGTGTTTGACTCTCAAAAAGTTTTTCGCCGTTTGCTGGAGGCTATGGCCAATCCAGGTCGCCGGTGTAGCATCCAGCTTCAGAGCGAAAAGCTGTTCGGTGACGATCCGGCTGTGCTGGCGGTGGCCATGACTCTCCTTGACGCCGGCGTCAGCTTCTGTGCGCTGGAAAACCCGACGCTTACGGAACAAATCCTGTTGCTCACCCATGCCAAGCCGGTATCGCTGGAACAGGCGGATTACCTCTTTGTGTCTTCTGTGGATCAGCTTCCGATGATTGTCGAAAGCGCCAAAGAAGGTACGCTGGAAAATCCTCATGCCTCGGCCACGCTAATTGTCGGCCTTCCGGATGTGCAGGGCGAACAAGAGGTTCGGCTCAGCGGTCCGGGGGTGGACGGACAACTGACCACAACCCTTCCGAATGCATTGGCCGAGGCCGTGCGGTTGCGGGATGAGCAGGAATATGAATACCCGCAGGGGATCGACTATATTTTTCTTTTACCGGAAAGCGATTTGCTCTGCATTCCGAGACTTGTGAAAATGGAGGAATGCTGATATGGCGTATGTAGCGGTTTCAGGCGGGGAAGAGGCCATCGAAGCCAGCATCCGCCTGCTGGAATATTACCGTAGCGGCACCAAAAAGGATCTGGATTTAGAGGTCATTGAAGAAAAGATGAGCCTGCTGGTGGATCGGGTGATGAGCGAGGCCGGCCTGTATGACAAAAGGTATGCGGCGTTGGCTCTCAAGCAGTGTGAAGGCTCCACCGACGAAGCGGTGTTTTTGTTGCGCGCCTACCGGTCTACCCTCAAACGTAGCTATGATTCCCTGGTGGCAGACACACGGAATATGCGGCTGGCACGTCGGATTTCCGCCGCCTTTAAGGATATTCCCGGTGGGCAGATCCTGGGCGCCACCTACGACTATACCCACCGCTTAATGAATTTTGACCTGCAACAGGAGGACGCACCTGCCCTTTGCCGGAGGGTGCAACAGGAAGTAGAAGAACAGAAGCCCGTGGAGATTTCTCCCTGCGGACGGGTGTCCGACGAGCTGAAAATCGAGGGACTCATCGACCGGTTTGAGCCAGAGGATGAGGAGCCTTTTGACGTGACCCAGAATCTGCTGGAATTCCCTGCGCCACGTAGCGCCCGGTTGCAAACCTTGTCCCGCGCCGACACCGGCTTTATTTCGGGCCTAGCCTATTCGGTCCTGCGGGGCTTCGGCCAGGTGCATCCCACGGTGGGCGAGCTTCGCAACGGCTATGTGGAGATTGAAGTTCCGTATTTGGAGGATCCCACCGAAAGTCTGTGGATCGGCGAGATTCTGCTCACCGAAGTGGAGGTGTTCAACGAAGCGGACGACAAGGATCAGCTCAAGCTGGCCTGCGGTTACGGCGCGGTCATGGGACGGAATGAAAACAAGGCCATCGCCATGGCGGTACTGGATCACGAGTTGAACACCACCGGGGATTTCCCCACGCAAAACGACGAGTTCGTGCTGTTGCACGGCGACAGTCTGGAGATGAATGGATTTATTTCCCATTTAAAACTGCCGCATTATGTCACCTTCCAGTCCAAGCTGGACGCGGTGCGGAAAACACGGAGGGAAAACCATGGTTGATAAGTACAACTACGCCTTTTTGGACGAAGGCTCCAAGCGGGAAATCCGCCGCAGTGTGCTCAAAGCGGTGGCGATTCCCGGCTATCAGGTGCCCTTCGGCTCCCGGGAGTTGCCCATCGGCCGCGGCTGGGGCACTGGCGGCATTCAGCTCACCTTGTCCCTCATCGGGCCGGAGGATACCCTCAAGGTCATCGATCAGGGTAGCGACGAGAGCGTCAACGCCGTTAACATCAAAAAATTTGTGAAGATGTGCACCGACGTGCCCTGCACCACCCGCACACAGGAAGCCACCATTATTCAGACACGGCACAGGGTGCCGGAGGTTCCGCTGACCAATGACCAGATTCTGGTGCTACAGGTACCTCTCCCGGAGCCTCTGCGCGTTGTGGAACCTCAGGAGGCGGTTACCAAGAAGATGCACGCCGAGTCGGACTACGCCCCCATTTGGCTACAGCTTTATGAAAGCCTGATAAAATATGGCAAAGTGACCATCAGCGCAGAGTACCCCTGTTTGGTGGAAGACCGGTACATCATGAATCCCAGTCCTATCCCGAAGTTCGACACCCCCAAGCTACATGAAGCTCAGTGCCTGTATCTGTTCGGCGCCGGCCGTGAGAAGAAAATTTATGCCATCCCGCCCCACACCAAGGTGGTGTCTCTGGCTTTTGACGACGTGCCTTTTGAAAAGGAAAGCTTCAGGGGTAAAAAATGCCGTTTGTGCGGTAGCACCGACACCTACCTGGACGAAATCTTCGATTCCGCCACAGGGGAAAGGTACTACCAGTGCTCCGATACCTCATACTGCAAGGAGGTGCGTTCCAAATGACATTACAAGAAACACCGGTACTCCGTGTGCAGGGGCTGACCGTCCGCTACGGCGACGGTTGCCCGCATTGCCAAGATCATTTGGAGAAAAACCGATGCACCGTCTGCGGCACTGTCTGGGCCGCTAATAATCTATCGCTGGAGGTCTATCCCGGCGAGGTGCTGGGAATCGTGGGGGAGAGCGGATCCGGCAAATCCACCCTGATGCAAAGCCTGTATTTTGACTTGGAGCCTACCGACGGTACGGCCTATCTGCAAAACTACGGCGACGGGAAAAGGAATATCTGGGAAGCCAGCGCCGCCGAAAAACGCCATATCAAAAACACCATCATGGGCATGGTATATCAGAACCCCATCCGAGGACTGCGGATGGATTACTCTGCCGCATCTAATATCGCCGAGAAGATTATTGCTGCCGGTAGCCGCAATGCCGGACAGATGACCGAGCGGGCCAAAGAGCTTCTGGAGGCGGTGGAAATCCTTACCTCCCGCATGAGCGAGGCGCCGAAGAATTTTTCCGGGGGTATGCAACAGCGGGTGCAGATTTCCAAAGCGCTGGCCAACAATCCTGCACTGCTTCTGCTGGACGAGGTCACCACCGGCCTGGATTTGTCAGTGCAGGCCAAGGTTCTGGATCTCATCCGCAAAATCAAGGCAAAATACGGCATTTCCATCCTGTTGGTTTCTCATGACCTGGCGGTGATCCGGATGCTTGCTGACCGTACTATTGTGATGCTGGATGGCAAAATCATTGAAAGCGGTCTGACCGATCAGATTCTGGAAGATCCCCAGCATGCCTATACGCAACAGCTGGTCCATTCCCTGCTGTAAGGAGGTGTGGACATGATTGCGATTAAGAACGGGCGGCTGGTTCTGCCCGATGAAATTGTGGACGGGAAGTATCTGGTGCTGGAAGGGGATCGTATCCAGTCGATTGCAGATACTCTTCCGGATAATCCCGATAAAGTCATCGACGCCCATGGTCGTTTTGTAACGCCGGGATTCATCGATATCCATTCCGACCGGATCGAGCAGTTTATCCTTCCCAGGCCTACCGCACAATTTGATTTTGAGTTGGCGCTCAAGGAGTGCGAGCGGGAGCTACTACATCAGGGGATCACCACGATGTATCACTCCCTATCCCTGTACAAGGACGAACGGTTCGGCAAAAGCCCTCTGCGTACCCTAAAAAGCGTCAGGGAAATGGCGGAACTCATCCGCGATATCCACGACCGTTTTCATCTGATCCATCATCGATTTCACCTGAGAATCGAAATCGATAACCTCGCCGCCTATGATATTGCCAAAAATATGATTGCGGGAGGACTGGTCCATGAAATCTCCTTTATGGATCACTCGCCGGGCCAGGGACAATACCGGGATCTGGCCATATACCGGCAGACTCTAGCCAAGTATCAGGGTTGCGAGGCGGAGGCGTTTGATTTTGAAGCTTTCCTGGCCAAAGAAGAAGTCAAAGACGTGTTGTCTTTCGCGCAACTGCAGGAGCTCTGTCGCATGGCACATGAACATGGCATCGCCGTGGCCTCTCACGATGACGATACCCGGGAAAAGCTTCAGGTCAACCGGGAAATCGGCGTGGATATCAGCGAATTTCCCGTTACCGTGGAAGCGGCGAAACATGCTAACGAACTGGGATTTGCCACGGTGGTGGGAGCGCCCAACATCCTCCGCGGCGGTTCCCATTCCGGCAATATGTCCGCGGCCGACGCCATTCAGGCAGGATGCGCCGATATTCTCTGCTCCGACTACTACCCGCCGGCCATTCTGCACGGCGTGTTTATGATGCATCAAAGGTATGGCATCCCACTTTCCGAAATGGTGAACAAGGCCAGCCTCAACCCGGCCAGAGCCGTCGGTCTGGGAGACGAATACGGATCCATCGAATCGGGAAAGAAAGCGGATTTACTGATCATCGAATTGCTGGACGGCTATCCGGTCATCACCCATGTGCTGGTTGACGGCCGTACCACCTCCCGGGTGGAATACAGGAGGTAAGCTATGGAAATTTTGTCTATTCAAAACCTGTCCAAGGAATTTTATCTGCACAACGCCGACAAACACATCCATTCCTGCCAGGATATTTCCCTGGATTTGCGGGAGGGGGAATTTGTGGGGATCGTCGGACTGTCCGGCGCGGGGAAATCGACTATTCTTAAATGCATCCACCGCACCTATCTGACAACCCGGGGACACATCTATTATAACAGCGTTGCCTTTGGCCGCATCGACCTGACCACAGCCTCTGAAAGAGAAATTCTATATTTGAGGAAAAATGAAATCGGGTATGTGTCCCAGTTCCTACATGTTATGCCCCGTACCACCGCCAAGGAGCATGTCATGAACGCTCTTCTGGAGTCTGGATCCGGGATACAGGAGGCACAGGAAAAGGCGGAGGATATGCTCCGGTATTTCCGTCTGCCTGAGAACCTGTGGGACATCTATCCCAACACCTTTTCCGGCGGCGAGCGGCTACGGCTTAATCTGGCCCACACCATGGTCAAGCAACCCCGGTTTATGTTGCTGGATGAACCCACGGCTTCCCTGGACAACAAGACGAAAGTGCTGGTAAAGGACATGCTGATTCGTCTCAAAAAGAAGGGCAAAAGCATGATCGGGATTTTTCACGACCTGGAATTCATGGACGGGCTGTGTGACAAGGTGTTCAATATATCGGAGGGAACGCTGGTATGAAAAAGGCAGATTTGCATACCCATTCCCGTGTCTCGGACGGCAGTTGCACCATCGAGGAACTGACTGCCTCCGCGATAAAAAAGGGATTGAATGCCATCGCCGTCACCGATCACGACACCCTTTCCCAGGTACGGCAAATTCCCGATGGTTTGTCCATACAGGTGATCCCTGGCATTGAGATTTCGTGCTTCGATTATAAGACCAATATGCGGGTGCATGTGCTGGGGTATCGGATACAGAATATTTCGCTGGTAGAGGATTTCGTTCATCCGCTTCTGTTGGCCCGGCACGAGAACTCCATGACACAAATTGAGATCTTGCAGAAAAATGGGTATTCCATCGAGCCGGATAAGCTCCATCGGGCTGACGGAAAATACATTTATAAGCAACATATCATGGAGTGCCTGGTGAAAACAGGACAGGTGCCGGAGATGTTCGGCTCTTTTTACAAACATATCTTTAAAAACAACGGCATCTGCGCCTTTGATATCCATTATCTGAATCCCTACGAGGCTGTACGGATTATCAAGGAGGCCGGCGGGCTGGCGGTACTGGCGCACAGCGGTCAGCAACAAAACTTTTCTCTGATTCCCCGGCTGGTGCGAGAGGGACTTACGGGTCTGGAGTTGAATCATCCGGCCAATTCGGAAAAGGATAAGGCGATCCTCCGGGAATATGCCGAGCAATACAGCTTGTTTCTGACCGGCGGTAGCGATTTTCATGGAGACTATGAGCCGGATTCACCCGGACTGGGCTGTTGCCTTTCGGAAGAAAGCGGGGTGGACGCGATATGCTGAGTGTCCAGCCTACGGTCGAGGAGGATGTCCTGCTTAATAATGTGCAACTTGGAAGGTATACGGAAATCAAAGCGCACAGTATACTTGAGGAAACCCGAATGGGCGACTACTCCTATTGTGCGGGCTATAACCAGATCTATGCTACGGATATTGGAAAATTTTGCTCCATTGCCAGCTTTGTGCGTATCAATCCCGGCAACCATCCCTGCTACGCCCGGGTGGCCCAACATCATTTTACCTACCGGCGGAGTCTGTTCGGGTTCGGGGATGACGATGCGGCGTTTTTTCAAGGGCGGCTGGAGAAAATGGTCACCCTCGGCCACGATGTGTGGCTGGGGCACAATGTGACAGTAATGCCCGGTGTAACCATTGGCAACGGCGCGGTGGTGGGTAGCGGCGCTGTCGTCACCCGGGATGTGGAGCCCTATGCTGTTGTAGCGGGGGTTCCCGCCAAAAAAATCCGCATGCGCTTTTCCGACACGATCATACGGGGGATTGAGTCTACCCACTGGTGGGACTGGGATCACGACACCATCCGGGACCGGCTGACGGACTTCAACGATATCCCTGGATTTATTAAGAAATACGGTCAGTGTCAGCTTCAGGAGGACAACCCATGAGTCAGGTCATTATCCGCAGTCGAAACGTTGCACAGGCGCTGTTCCCCTTTTTAACAAAATGCAAAACGGAAAAAATCTTTCTGGTCTGCGACAGTGCCTTTCCATTTTTAAAGCTCTCCAAGGAATTTGAAAAATGCCCGGTGCCCTATGTGATCTTCAACCAGTTCACGCCAAACCCCTTATACGAGGACGTCTGCAATGGCGTGGATTTATTCCGAAAGCAGGGTTGCGATACCATTGTGGCAATCGGCGGCGGGAGCACGATGGATGTGGCCAAGTGCATCAAGCTGTTCAGTACCATGGATCCAACCCAAAATTACCTGAAGCAGGCACTAAAAGAAAACCATATTCCACTAATTGCTATCCCCACCACCTCCGGTACCGGGAGTGAATCCACCCGGTTCGCTGTCATCTACTATCAGAGCGCCAAGCAGTCGATTTCCAGCCCAGCGGCAATCCCTCAGATGGCTATCCTGGATGCGGGCGTATTGGATACCCTGCCGATTTACCAGAAGAAGTGTACCATGATGGATGCATTGTGCCAAGCAATTGAATCATGGTGGTCGGTGAATTCCACCGAAGAAAGCCGGACCCTTTCCCGGCAAGCCGTCCGGATGATCCTGGACGCTATGGATGGATATTTAGCCAACCGGCCGGAAGAAAACGAGGCCGTGTTGAAGGCCTCTAATCTTGCCGGGCAGGCCATCAACATTACCCAGACCACGGCGGCCCACGCTATGAGTTACAAGCTCACCAGTCTGTTCGGTCTACCTCACGGCAGGGCGGTTGCAGTTTGTCTGCCATACGTCTGGCAATATATGTTGGAGCATCCGGAACATTGTGTCGATGCCCGTGGGCAGGCTTATCTGCTGGAAACTTTGGCAGATGTGTCCCGGGAAATCGGCTGTAGCAATCTGAAGGATGCACCGAGACGGATGGCCAATTTGTATGCCGCCCTCTTTCAAACAGAGACGCCGGAGAACTTTCGCACGGAAGAGTTAGATCTACTGGTAGCATCGGTCAACCCTGTCCGGTTGAAAAACAACCCGGTAGCCTTGAGTTCGGAAGCGATCCGTTCTTTATATACGTGTATACTCCATGCAGGAATATCAAGTAGTAATCGTGCTTTTTGAAGAAATAAACCGAACCGCAATTTTGATGCCAGGCGTATCAAGGTTGCGGTTCTTTCGCATTTCCAAAATTATAACATCATCTACATGGGATTTCAGGGCGTGGGCGACAGCCTTCCAGCCGTTTCTCAGCCAGCGCTATGGCGAGCGGGATTTTTAAAAGCTGAAACGGCGACGGCGATTGACTTACGGAGCTTCCATGACATTTACTTATATTGAATTTTTCAGTTAATTATGTTATTCTTTTTAAAAAGGGTTTGTTTGGAGTTCCAGGTGCAAAACGTTTTTGATGGTTGCCTGCTAGAAAATTATCACCAAATCTTGCGGCCTTTTGCACTTGATACAGCCCACGCTGTCCCGGTAATTGATGCAACTGTAAAAGAAAATGGAACCCGACGCCACCGTTACACAAGGGTTGCACATTTGGAAGCGGCGGTGCATCCAACCCGATACCAGACGTCGCCGAATGGCTTTTTCAATGGCAGTGGTATTAAAAGTTTTATTAAGATTAAACGATTTAGGAGGTATTTTATGAAAATCCAAGATAAAAATGCGTTTGAAAGACAAAATGTATTTGGGCTGGGGCAAAAGAATGAGGCTTTCGCTCCATATTTTATCGGGAATTCTTATCTGAATCCCCTGATGAAGCCGGGAGAGAGCGCAGTATTCTTGGCCAACGTCACCTTTGAGCCGGGTTGCCGCAATAACTGGCACATCCACCATGCCAAAACCGGCGGCGGGCAAATCTTGATTTGCACCGCCGGAGAAGGTTGGTACCAGGAGGAAGGAAAAGACGCCGTCAGTCTAAAACCCGGCATGGTCATCGTCATTCCACCGCAAATTAAGCACTGGCACGGCGCCAAGTCTGATAGCTGGTTCTCTCACATTGCCGTGGAGGTCCCCGGTGAAGAAACGCGGAATGAATGGCTGGAGCCCGTAGATGACGAAACATATACCAAATTGAAGGACTAGGCAAACCGTCTAGTTTATGAAAAAATGGCGGGCGACAGATTGGCGCGACCTGCCGCCCGCTCACACGACAAACGGAGGGGATCTCTTGCAGTATGTGAAATTGGGAAATTCGGATTTGAACGTGTCTCGCATCTGCATGGGTTGTATGGGCTTCGGCGATGCTTCTCATGGCCAGCACAGTTGGACCATTGACGAAGGGCACTCCCGCGAAATCATTCAGCATGGGTTAGAGCTTGGAATCAACTTCTTTGACACCGCTATCGCCTATCAAAGCGGTTCCAGTGAACAGTATCTGGGCCGGGCGTTAAAGGATTTTGCAAAACGGGACGAGGTTGTGGTGGCAACCAAATTCCTGCCACGCACGCCAGACGAAATTGACGCCGGCATCACCGGCCAACAGCACATCCTGCGAATGATGGACAAAAGTCTGCAAAATCTCGGCATGGATTATGTGGACCTATACATCTATCACATGTGGGACTATGAAACGCCGCTTTATGATATAATGGACGGATTGAATCGGGTTGTACAGGCGGGGAAGGCCAGGTATATCGGCATATCCAATTGCTTTGCCTGGCAACTGGCCAAGGCCAATGCGCTGGCCGAGAAAGAAGGCTTTGCCAAGTTTATTTCCGTGCAGGGGCATTACAACCTGATTTTCCGGGAAGAGGAGCGGGAGATGGTGCCCTACTGCCGGGAGGAAAACATCGCTATGACGCCATATAGCGCACTGGCAGGCGGGCGTCTAGCAAAACGTCCGGGAGAAGCCTCCAAACGGCGAAAGGAGGACAGCTACGCTCGCCTTAAATATGATGCCACAGCAGAACAGGACGCAATCATCATCGACCGCGTGGCGCAACTGGCAGAAACGCGCGGCGTATCGATGACGGAGGTCTCGTTGGCCTGGTTGCTCACCAAGGTGGCGGCGCCAGTGGTAGGGGCTACGAAATTGCACCATATGGAGGGCGCGGCAAAAGCGACAGATTTGGTTTTGTCGCCGGATGAAATCGCCTATCTAGAAGAAAAATATGTCCCCCACAAATTGGTGGGCGTGATGGCGCAGAACACTCCCGCCGCCGCCAAAGAAACGCATGTCTGGTCCACAGGCAACCAAAAAATCTGAAGCGTTTTGAAAAGGAGTTTTGCCATATGAAACGTTACCGTCAAACCGATCCAGAGTTTACCGAACGGTTTGAGCACTTTGCTTTCCAGGAGGTGGTTCAGGAACCCGGTCAGCAATTGGACGAGGTCACCCGCCACATGGCGATCCTTGCCACCCTTTTGGGTTGCCAGGGAACCGACGCATACCGTTGTGCATTGCCCTATGCATTGGACGCCGGAATAACCCCGGTAATGGTCAAAGAAATCGTCTATCAGGCGGTCGACTATCTAGGGTTGGGCCGAGTGCTACCGTTTTTGGATCTCACGAATCAGGAGCTTCAAGAGCGCGGCATCACGCTTCCCCTTCCCGGCCAAGCCACGACCACCATGGACAACCGGCTTGAGAAAGGCGCACAGACCCAAGCGGAGATCTTTGGACCGCATATGAAAGAAGCCTGGAAGCAAGGGCACATCAACCGATGGTTGGCGGCCAACTGCTTTGGGGATTATTACACCCGGAGCGGCCTTACTTTGAAACAACGGGAACTGATCACTTTCTGTTTTCTTGCGGCGCAAGGCGGATGCGAGCCTCAGCTCATTGCCCACGCCAAGGGTAACATGAATCTTGGGAATGATAAAGCTTTTTTATTGCGAGTAATTTCCCAGTGCCTGCCTTACATCGGTTATCCTAGAAGCCTTAATGCGATCACTTGTGTAAACAAGGCGGCAGAACAATAATAGGTCTCGCTAAAGTAGTTCTCACATACGATGTGGAAAAAACAGCCCGATTGGTTCGGGCTGTTTTAGTTTTCTGTGCGCCGAAAGCGGCGTTGTTGCGAAGTGGCGTAGCTCTGTTCTTTCACAAAAAATGCGCTAGGACTCCAACATTGTATTCAAGATGGCGTTCAGAATGTCTATGCATCTTTTTGGCATGGATTCTGAATCTATTTTGGGTTGCTTCTGGCCGGAAATAATGGTAAAGTAGATTTACAGAAACTTCATAAATATATGAAATATGAATCGTAAACTAAAAAACAGGATGGAGGGAACCAAAATGGAGGACGTGTTGAAAATCATCGTTGCAGACGATGAAAAGCGAATTACGAGCCTAATATCTGATTTTTTGCGTGCCGCCGGTTATCAGCCGCTCGTCGCTGATGACGGTGAAGCGGCGCTTGCGCTTTTTGAGGCCAACCCGGATGTGGCTCTGATTGTGCTAGATATTATGATGCCCGGAATGGACGGTTGGCAGGTCTGCCGGACCATCCGAAAAAAATCTTCGGTTCCCATTGTTATGCTTTCGGCCCGTTCTGAGGAATTCGATCAGCTGACTGGATTTGAAGCTGGCGCCGATGAATATGTCACAAAACCGTTTTCACCCGCTGTATTTGTGAAACGCATTGACGCTCTGATCCGCCGGAGTCGCGGCCTATCCAGTGAGGAGAACGATGTAGGGCTTCGGATTGATCATGATGCTTATGTGGCCTTTCTTGACGGTAAGCCCCTGGAGCTCACCCTGAAAGAATTTGAAATACTGTGCCATCTTTATGAGAATAAGGGGCGCGTATTAACGCGCGACCAGTTGCTAAACGCGATTTGGGGGTACGATTTCTTAGGGGATGCAAGAACGGTAGATTCACATGTTGCAAGACTTCGGACAAAACTTGGAGATTATGGGAACAGCCATTTAAAAACCGTTTATGGTATGGGATATAAATTTGAGGTGTAGGCTTGAAAAACAAACTCTGGTTCAAAATTTTTGTGCGCGTCGCCGTGATTTTTGTCGCGTTTGTGTTGGTAGTCACCCTTTCCAACGCCGCGTTTTTGCTCCCCTTTTATGTCCATAAGCAAGAAGCTGTCCTGCGTGAGAAGGCGGCTACAATTGCTTCTTTGGATCTTGATGATACCGATGCCGTCGCGATGGCGCTTTCGAAGTTAAGGGAGCAGAATAGCCTCGAGGTCGAGATCTATACGACTTCAGGAAAAACGCTCTATACGAGCTTTGGCAGTCAAATGCTAGACTACTATTATTTTGGGAATAAAAAGTTTTCCATGTACCATAAGGACTTGACGCCGCTCGAACGTCGGGTGCTCTCGGATGGAAGCGTCTTTGAAACAGCGCTCGATCCCAGTACGGATACGGAATTTTTGCTTTATCGCCAGCAGATCAGCGACGGTGTCCTTGTAGAGCTGAAATTGCAAAAACAACTTCTTGAAAACAGCGCCGCCACAGCCAGCGAGTTTATCTGCTATATTGCCGCCGGTTGTTTTCTCCTTGCCGTCGTTTGGGTGTTTTTGTTTGCCCGCAAATTTTCAAAGCCCATTTCTGATATGAATGCCATTACGCGAGATATGGCCGCCCTTGATTTTAGCCGCCATCTCGAGGTGAAGAGCCATGATGAAATCGGTCAGCTGGCCGATTCGATCAATCACATGTCGGCCGAACTCAAACGGACGCTCGATGATTTGCAGGCTTCCAACGCGCAGTTGCGCAGTGAAATCGAATTGGAACGGCAACTCGATGTCATGCGGCGCGGTTTTGTGGCCAATGTGTCGCATGAGTTAAAAACGCCGATCTCTATTATTCAAGGGTATGCGGAGGGGCTGAAACTCAACATCAACGCCGCCGCTCGTGACGACTATTGCGATACGATCATCGATGAAAGCGACCGTATGAACCGTCTGGTATTAGGTTTGCTGGAACTTTCAAAATACGAATCCGGTCAAGTCCCCATTTCCCCAGAGAACTTTGATTTGACGCAAATGGCTGAGGAAATGTGCCAACGTATGGGCCGCGATATAAATGCAAAAATCCAAATTCAACTGCCAAAACCGCTCTTGGTCTATGCAGATCCGGGTCAGATTGAGCAGGTCCTTAAAAGCTATTTGGAGAATGCATTTGCGCACGTTGACGCAGGGGGCACAATCACGCTATCTTCCAAACCGGATACTGCTGATCCGCAGATTGTTCGCGTCCTTGTTCACAATACTGGGAGCCACATTGACGAGGCCGAAATGCCGCAAATCTGGCAGAGCTTTTATCGTGGTGACACTTCGCACAAGCGACAGCAAAGCCGATTCGGCTTAGGACTCTCGATTGTCAGCGCCATCATAAAACTGCACGGGCGCAGTTGCGGCGTCTATAACGCTGATGGAGGCGTTTGCTTCTGGTTTACCCTCCAGCTTGCCGATCCTCCGGCGGCCGATCCGGATTTGTCCGCCGGTTAAATAAAAAAGCCCTTCCGAAACGGGTTCGGAGGGGCTTTCTTATGTTGCATACGCCACCCATTCTTCGCATATAAAGTGATACAAGAATGGGGGCGCGGATATGAGTGAACTGACATTGGCCGTTGTATTGGCCATCACTACAGAGGCCTTGACCGAATATATTAAGTTGATGATCGGGGCCATCACCCGAAAAAAGTATCGCGCTGTGGCAGTTTGCGGCATCGCATTGGCCGTTTCGGTCACGCTTTGTATTATGGCAGATGCCGACATCTATAGCGCCATCGGTGTCTCCTTCTCAAGCCCATTGGCCGGACAGATTTTAACCGGTATTTTTGCTTCCCGCGGGGCAAACTATGTTAGTGATTTTCTCGGACGTATCAGCGGCCAAAAATCCAAAGAATGATCGAGCACTACCTCTGCGGATCCGAACAACGTAGCCCCAGATGCTCACGGGTTCTTTAAGGATTGATTTAAGAAAAGAAGTATGATACAATACTCGAGGAAATATCTGCCTCGCCTAGCGACGCAAAGGAAAGGATCGTGTGCTGGTGAGCCTTAAGGTAACAGGCTCGATTGTGACCTACAATCAGTCGGAGCTGGCCGCCGAAACGGTCCGTTCTGTTTTAAATGCAACAAAAGGCGTCGATTTTTCTCTTTTTGTCATTGATAATGGTTCTTCAGACGGGACAGCAGATCGAATCGAACGCATCGGCGGTGCAACGGTGCTCCGCCAAAATGCTAATCTCGGTTTCGGAAAAGCACATAATCGCGTTCTCGATCGGATCCGATCGGCGTACCACGTGGTCATCAATCCGGAGATCCGCCTGGATGCCGACGTTATTTCCGAATTGGTCGCTTACCTTGAAAAAAACCCGGATGTCGCTATGGTGACCCCAAAGATCTGCAATGCCGATGGAACCGAGCAACACTTGCCGATGCGCACTCCGAAGCTCCGCTATCTATTGGGCGGACGTCTAGCAAAGCTTGGCAGGCCTTTTTCTTCCTGGCGTGCGGAATACACCTATGCCGACCACCCGCAGGACAAGCCCTTTGAAATCGATTTTTGTACAGGTTGTTTTTTTGTGATACGAACTGACATATTTCAAAAGCTTGGCGGCTTTGACGAGCGGTTTTTTATGTACTTCGAAGATGCCGATCTGACGCGCCGCGCCAAACAATTCGGCAAAGTGATATTTTATCCAATGGCGAATGTGACCCATTTTTGGGAGCGTTCGAGCGCTCATAGTTTGCACTACTTTATGATCCATTTGCGATCGATGTTTCAGTATTTTCGAAAATGGAGGAATCAACCCGAATGAAGATTTTCGTAACCGGTGCCAAAGGCCAGTTGGGCAATGAACTTGCCCGCCTGCTTCGCGAGGGGAAAAGTGAAATCGGCCCTATTCCGGAGCCTGTTCAGGGGGCTGAGTTTATCGGCGTAGACATTGACGAACTCGACATTGCCGACCGTGCGGCAACGCTTGCACGAATCAAGCAGGAACAACCTGACGTCATCATCAACTGTGCGGCCATGACCAACGTCAACGCCTGCGAGACTGAGTTGGAGACCGCAATGAAGGTCAACGCCATCGGGGTGCGCAATCTGGCCGATGCCGCTTCGAATGTAGGCGCAAAACTCATCCATGTCTCTACCGATTATGTCTTTGCCGGCAATGGGGACAAGCCTTATGTCGAGTGGGACACCTGCGACCCGCAGAGCGTCTATGGTAAATCCAAGCGCCTAGGGGAGGAATACGCGCTCACCCATTGCGCCAAAACCTTTATCGTCCGTACCGCCTGGCTTTACGGTTATGTGGGCAACAACTTTGTCAAGACCATGCGCAAACTCGCCGCCGCCAAGCCGGAAATAACGGTTGTCAACGATCAGCGCGGCAATCCGACCAATGCCAACGACCTCGCGCATCATCTTTTAAAACTAGCGCCAACCGAAGAATATGGCATCTACCATTGCACCGGTTCGGGCGAATGTTCGTGGTATGATTTCGCGGTCAAAATCGTCGAGTACTCCGGCCTGCCTGGTAAGATCAAACCTTGTACAACCGAACAATATCCTACACCAGCTAAACGTCCGGCCTATTCTTCGCTCGACAACCTCATGCTCCGTTGCACCGTCGGCGATGAAATGCGCGATTGGGATGTAGCCCTTCGGGAGTATATCCAAAAACTCGATCAAATGGAGGAATTGGCATGAAAACTTATCTTGTCACCGGCGGCGCCGGCTTTATCGGTTCGAATTTTATCCTTTATATGCTCGGCAAATATGATGATATTTCAATCATAAATGTCGACAAGCTTACCTACGCCGGCAACCTCGAGAACTTAAAAAGCGTCGAACAAAACCCAAGGTACCGTTTTGTCCAGGCCGATATCTGCGATAAGGACGCCATCTCGGCCATTTTTGCAGAGAATGAGATTGATTATGTCGTCAACTTCGCGGCTGAGAGCCATGTCGACCGGAGCATCCGCGATCCGGAGATCTTTGTCAAAACCAATGTGCTTGGCACAGTGAACCTGCTCAACTGCGCCAAAGTGGCTTGGGAGACGGGGGATGACTGCTACCGCGACGGCGTCAAATACCTCCAGGTCTCGACCGATGAGGTCTATGGCTCGCTTGGCAAAGAGGGTTACTTTATGGAGACAACGCCGCTCGATCCCCATTCGCCCTATTCTGCCAGCAAAGCGTCGGCTGATTTGTTTGTCAAAGCCTATGCCGACACCTACCGATTCCCGGTCAACATCACCCGTTGCTCCAACAATTACGGCCCTTATCAGTTCCCTGAAAAGCTCATCCCGCTCATCATGAACAACACCCTGCAACATAAAGAACTGCCAGTCTATGGCGACGGGATGCAGATTCGCGACTGGCTCTATGTCGAAGATCACTGCAAGGCCATTGATATGGTCATTCGCGATGGCGTTGCCGGTGAGGTTTATAATGTCGGCGGGCACAATGAGCGGACCAATCTTTTTATCGTTAAGACCATCATCGCCTATATCAAAGAGCATGTCGATTCCGAGGTGGGCGAGCATATGATCCGACACGTCACCGACCGCAAAGGCCACGATCGGCGGTATGGCATCGATCCGCAGAAGATCAAAGACGCGCTTGGTTGGTACCCTGAAACCCCCTTTGAAATCGGCATCCAAAAAACGCTCAAATGGTACCTCGACAATGCCGATTGGATCAAAAATGTCACAAGCGGCGATTATCAAAAATACTACGAAAAAATGTACAGCGGAAAGTAAGAGGTTGTTATGGGGAAGTTCAACTTTATCAAAACGGAAATTGACGGTGTCGTTATCGTTGAGCCGACTGTATTCGGCGACAACCGCGGGTATTTCATGGAGACCTATAATGAAGCAGAATTCAAGGCCGGCGGCATCGACGCTGATTTCGTGCAGGATAACCAATCCAAATCCCGCAAGGGTGTGCTCAGAGGATTGCACTTTCAAAAGACGCACTCCCAGGCAAAACTGGTGCGGGTCATCAGTGGCGCGGTTTTCGACGTCGCCGTCGATTTGCGGCCGGGGAGCGAAACCTATGGGGAATGGGTCGGCGTGGAACTGACGGCTGAGAACAAACGCCAGTTTTTTATCCCAAAGCAATTTGCGCATGGTTTTTTGGTGCTTTCCGATGAGGCCGAATTCGTTTATAAATGCGATGACTTTTATCATCCCGAGGACGAGGGCGGCCTCGCTTGGAACGATCCGACCGTCGGCGTGGAATGGCCCATCTCTCCCGGGATGGAAGTTTTGCTTTCTGAGAAGGACAAGAAAAATCCGCCACTGGCATCCATTTGATTTTTGGCATCCGGTTTTTCCGGATGCCATTTTTCATAAAATGCACCCTACCGGCAACAATAAGGCCGAAAAGGGGTGCTTATTTGGATTTTTTAAAATTGGTGCTGACTTCGCTTGGTTCACTGTTGGCATTATTTATTCTAACGAAGTTGACAGGCAACAAACAAATGACCGAGCTCAATATGTTTGACTATATCATCAGCATTAGCATTGGTTCCATTGCGGCTGAAATGGCTACAGAACTGGAGGCTTTTTGGCAACCCCTAGTGGCCATGATTCTGTATGCACTTGTTTCCCTTTTGTTTTCTCGTCTGACACAAAAATCAATCCGTGTGCGACGCTGGGTTTTCGGAAAGTCAATCGTACTACTGCAGAACGGAAAGCTGTATCGAGAAAACCTCAATAAAGCTCATTTGGATTTGAGCGAATTTTTAATGCAATGCCGAACGAATGGATATTTTGACCTTTCCAAATTAAAAGCCGTTATTTTCGAGCCAAGCGGGAAGTTGAGCTTTTTGCCCTACGATGCCGACCGCCCTGCGACTCCCAGCGACCTGGCAATTGTACCGCAGGCAGAAGAACTGATGGTAAATGTAATCATGGACGGAAAACTTCTGAGCCGGAATTTATCGGCGATCGGTAAGGACGAAAACTGGTTGCAAAATCAGTTGAAAGTTCAAGGCGCCCCGCCAATCGATCAAATCTTTTTGGCTATAGCCGGCCAGTCCGGGGCACTCAATGTTTATAGTAAGCTTGAAGTTGCGCCGAAGAATGATTTGTTTGAATAATCTTCTTGCATAAAAGCAGGCCCCAGTTTGCTGGATTGCGAGATAAAATGCTTTTTTATTGCCTAGCTTCTGTATTGCGGGCGGCCGCCGCATTGCGGCAGGCGCCTGCTTGCAAAGCCTGCAGATTGATTTAAGCTTGTCCTACGCAGGCGCCTCGGCGCGCTCTGCGCGCCGGGCCGCCCGCCTCAACTAGTCTTGTCCATTGGAAACAAAAATGATACAATAAAGCTGTATCTTTAAAGGCCGGGAGGCGGTGCTAGTGCAAAAAATTCTAATTGTCGAAGATGACGAATCCATCGCCGGCTTATTGTCGTTGGCGCTCCGCAAAAGCGGGTATCATTGCGAGTCAGCACTCGATGGGATCGTTGCCACTGAAAAAATAGAGTCTGAAGTCTTTGACTTAATTTTGCTTGATATTATGCTCCCGGGCGTGGACGGTTTTGCCTTGCTCGAGTACATTCGAGAATTTTCGACTCCCGTTATTTTTATCACCGCAAGGGCTGACGTTTCAGATCGCGTGAAAGGACTTCGCATGGGAGCCGACGACTATATTGTCAAACCGTTTGACATTTCCGAGGTCCTCGCCCGCGTCGAAACGGTCTTGCGAAGGTATCATAAAAAGGACCGCTTTTTTAGGGCAAACGATATTATCGTAGATACGGAATCTAGAAGCGTGACTAAGGCCGGCGCCGCCGTGGACCTGACCCCAAAAGAATATGAGTTGTTCTTGCTTTTCCTGCGCAATCGCGGCCTCGCTCTTTATCGGGAAACCATTTATGAGCGAGTGTGGGGCGAGCCCTATTTCGGCGATACGAGGACGGTCGATCTGCACGTGCAACGGCTTCGAAAAAAGTTGGGATTATCTGAGGAAATTCAGTCGGTACATAAAGTCGGTTATCGTTTTAAGGCGGACAAAGTATGAAATTTGCCTGGAATATTTTTTGCGTCAGTTACCTAATTGTGCTATTGGCTGTGGGAGCGGGCGGTTTTGCTTTGGTTGAGACGACAACCTCTAGCCTCACAGAAAGTCAGATAGAGCGGGTGCTGGCCTCGAACACCTATGCGGCTAAGCTTTTTTTCGCTTTGGCCGAACAGGAAGCAGTGCCGCAAATTGCAAAACTCCAGAATCAAGTGGCCCAAATAACGGAAATTGGGCAGACCGATCGCCTGCAAATCTATAGCGATGCCTCCCGTTACGATGCCGCTTCATTTGCGAGTCAGCTTTCGGCTTCAGAGCAGGGCTACTTATTGGAGCAAACCGATGGCCAAAGGTTCTTGCGGGCCGTTTGTCGCGTCGACTTGGCAGAGGATACCTATTACGTAGAGACACTCTCTGACTTGAGTGCGGTTTATCTTGAGCGGGATAAGCTGATTGACCGGTACCTGATCGGTGTTTTGTTAATCGCACTCGTCAGTGGCGCGGCGTTGCTCGGCGTATCATTTTTGCTGGCCCGACCGCTTCGGCGGCTGTCTCAGGCCGCGAATCGCATTGCCGCCGGCGATTATCGAAAGCGGATTCCATCAAAGACCGGGGGACTGCCGAGTGAGGAAATCCGCAAGTTGTCGGTTGATTTTAATTCGATGGCCGATGCCGTGGAACAAAATATAAACCGCTTACAAGCAGAACTCGAAAGCCGGGAGCGGTTTGTCGCCGCCTTTACCCATGAACTCAAAACACCCATGACTTCCATGATCGGTTATGCCGACCTGTTGCGCTCCTATGACCTAGATGGGAGAGAACGCCGGGAAGCGGCTGATGCGATTTACCGGGAGGGGAAGCGGTTGGAGCGGCTTTCCATGCAACTGCTGGATTTGCTTGTACTATCTCATGATGCACCTCCATTGGAACCGGTCGGAACGCCTCTCTTGTTTCATGACCTCTCGGTTTCAACCATATTCCTTTCCAAAAAATATGGCGTTAAAATTGAATTTCTTCCGGATAACGCAACCGTTTTGTGCGAACCGACACTTTTGCGTTCGCTTCTTTATAATCTTATTGATAACGCCTGCAAGGCATCTGATTATGGTTCGAAAGTAAACGTTGCGGGAGTAGCCGGCGACGGCCAATATCACATCACGGTTTCTGACACCGGCCGGGGCATTGCAAAAGAACACCTAGCAAACATAACTGAGCCGTTTTACCGAGAAGACCGAGCCCGCTCTCGCAAACAAGGCGGAGCGGGGTTGGGCCTGGCCCTTTGCAAACAGATCGCCGCGATTCACGGCACGGTTTTAACCTTCCAAAGCGAGCAGGGCAAAGGGACAACGGTTTCCTTTACCCTGCAACGGGTTGACGACACCGCCCCGTCGGGAGGTGAGGCGTTATGAAATGGCTAAAATATGGCTTATCCACCCTGTTGATTTTAGGACTTACAGCTCTGATGCTTGTGTTTCCGCGCTTTTATTACGCCCGTGCCGATCGCCAAGATGCGGCACTGAAGACCCGAGCAATCCGCCTTGAAAGTACGCAGGATCCTCTGACAGCGGCTGAAACGCTCCGCATATTTTCAGAAAATTCGGCCAACGGAATTTATACACAGGTCCCGTTAACTGGTAGCACGAATGAATATGCC
Source organism: uncultured Eubacteriales bacterium (assembly GCA_949292695.1). Lineage (GTDB taxonomy): Bacteria > Bacillota > Clostridia > Oscillospirales > Acutalibacteraceae > CANQSG01. The sequence continues at coordinate 24,804 of CASFAP010000079.1, forward strand.
GCCGACTGCAAGGCGATTGTCGATGATATTTTTGGCGCGTCGGAGCAGAGCCCGGTGGCAAACTATCTTTGGCAGAAGCTCGACTCCTACGAAAGTGCTTCGATTGAAGCGCGCCAGTTCCTCACCCTGTCGGAAGGTGTTATCGTCCGACTTACACTCATATCCGCTCAATTTGACAATCTCTCTTTCTATTACGAGCAGGATACAAAAGCCGCGATCGGGTTCTCCTTTTTTATCCCGTATGATGACATAGAGCCCGATCAAACCTCCAAAATTATCTTTCAATTAGAAGAGGGCATTGAAACCTATGTTTATTATTCAACACTGGGATTGCAGGCGTGGGAGTTTGATTACCAGATTGATGCCTTAACAGAATCGGGAGTCCTATTCTCGGCCAGTGTTAGAGAAGCGAATGAGGCCGATGCCTTTTCTTAAAAACGTTACGAAACCGATACAATCCCGATGCGGTTGCGATGCATTCCCCCTGTAACATGCAAATATGCTTGTTACAGGGGGTTCTTTATGATTCGCATTATTTCCTACCGGGATCCGTCGCGCCGACCATTTAAACGGCTGGGCGGTTTGCTCTTTTTTATTCTTTTCATTTTATTCTTTGCGTTTTGCGCTAGCCTCTATCTGCAAATGCGCGGCGCCTCGCACGCTGAAACGCCCGACTCTCTTCTGCATGGTGATCAAATCATCCAAAACGAGGGCGAGAGGGCGAAACTGCTCAGCGTGCCCTACATCTCGCAGAAACCCGATTTCCCGACGGGATGCGAGGCGATCAGTGCGGTCATGGTGCTCCATTATTACGGCGAAACCGTTTCCGCCGGTGATTTTATCGACCAATATTTGCCTTGCGGCAATTTGTTCTTTTCTGAGGACGGCCAACTCTGCGGCCCCGATCCGGCAAAGACCTTTGTAGGGAATCCGCGGAGTAGTGAGAGCTTTGGTTGTTTCGCACCCGTCATCGCAACGGCTCTGAACCGGTTTGCAGGCGAGCAAAGGGTCGAAAATACAACGGGATTGTCCCTAAACGATCTTTGCGAGCAATACCTTGATGCGGGTCATCCTGTGCTTGTTTGGGCCAGCATAGGAATGAAAGCGACCTATCCGTCAAGGCAGTGGCGACTTGAAGATGGCCAATTCTTTACCTGGACGGCGAACGAGCATTGCCTTGTACTAATCGGATACGACGACAACAGCTATTACTTCAACGATCCATTGGCCGGAGTCGTAGGCTACGATCGCCAAACTGTAGAAGCACGTTACGCTGAACTCGGAATGCAATCTTTAGTGTATTTCGGGAATGGCGTATAATGTGCAAATGCTACTAGCAAAATAGCAATCAAAAAGAAGCGTGGTCAAATCGGAATCACAAAAATATCTCTGCGTTTGGAACTCATGCTACGAAAAGGCCACCCACCATACGGCGGGTGGCCTTGAGATGATGTTACAACTTGTCAGATCTGTTTGCGGCGGCTTCTTGCGCTTTTAAAAGGTCACGAATTTCGGCCAACAACTCCACTTCGCTGGGAGCTGGATCGGCGGCCTTTGCCTCTTCGACTTCTTTTTTCTTGCGGCGGTCGAGCTTATTGATCGCCTTGACAAAAAAGAAAATGCAAGTTGCAATAATTAAAAAGTTGATCACATTTTGTATGAAGCTACCGTAAGCAATGGCGGCGTCGGGTGACAATTGGATTTTGAGCGCCGAAAAGTCTGTGCCCGAAGTGAGCCAGCCAATAATCGGCATAAACAAGTCGTTTACAACCGAACTCACGATTTTGCCAAACGCACCGCCGATGATGACGCCGACGGCCATGTCAATGACGTTGCCTTTAAAGGCAAAGGCTTTAAATTCTTTCCACATAAGCAATCATCCTTCCCCAAATAGGCTAAAAGCGCATTTCCGTAAACCGAACGGGAATGCACAAAAACGGTGCAAGTACGGGACTTTGTTTTAAAGTCTTGGTCTAGTTTGCAAAGTCGTTCAGTATCGGTACGATTTTGCGAACTTGACAGAAATTGCATGCCGCGGCAACAGGCCTACAGTGTTGACAGCCTGTGCCCAAATTTCATATATATGTTACCATATTATGCTGTCGCGCGCAAGCAAAAAAGGGAATTTAAGATGTTAAGATCGCAAAAACTGTCGAATGATGATTTATACAAAAGTGCTATCGCTTTCAGAATAAGGCCGCAAAAAGACCGGCATCTGCAAAAAGCAGACGCCGGCCAGGTGCCCCTAAACGAGGGCGGGGGCATGTTTATTCCATTCCAATGAGCTCGAGCGGGGAAACATAAGCGTCATTTTTTGTGAAGGCCAAATGCAGATGGCTCTGATCTAGGCACTCCGCCGGAATTTCATCGACGCTACCGAGTTGCGTCCCGGATGTGACGCTATCCCCTTTGTGGACAAGCGGCTTTTTGTTTAAGCCACAATAATATCCTTTGACACCGTTGCCATGGTCGATGACGATGGTTACACCCCAGTTCGGATCTTCTTTGATTTCATAGACAACGCCATCTCCCGCGGCTTTTACAGCACTGCCTGCTTCACAGGCGATGTCGATCCCGGTGTGCAGACGCAGATCCTTAAAGGTTTCGGAATACTGTAATTCAGTATCACTGAATCCCTTAATGATTTCGCCGGTTACCGGTAAAACAAAATAGTTGGCGACAGGGGTAGTGTTGGCGTCGGTCATTTGTGGTTCACTCGTTTCTTGAGGAGTGGAAGTATCAGAGCTTGTATTAGACACATTACTTCTCGTATCTTCTATATCGCTGACCTCTGCCCCAACATTTTCTTCACTTTGTAGTTCGGATTCTGTTGATGGAATGTCTGAAGTGGAAGTGGATTCCAGATCAATATTTTCTACCGGCGGTTTGCTAAGGCTCGAAACTGCAATCCAAGCGGCGGCTCCAATTGCTACTAGACATAAAGATAAAACAAGGTAAAAACCTTTCCCAGCAAAGAACTTAGCGGATTTCGATTCTTGATATTTCATTTGATTCGCCTCCAAGGCTATTTTGGCCCGAGCGAATAAATTTTATACCGAAAAAACTTTTTTTTTCATTCAAAAAAAGTTCATAGGAACGCCAAGTTTGCCCTCTATACTAAACACGTACCCGGAAGAACAGGGAGCCGCAACCCTGCCGGGGACGTTTCGGTCCGTGGAAACACGGACAGACCCTCCTCAAACCCCTCAAAAGGGAAGAGCGCCCATCTTTCGATGGGCGCTCTTCCCTTTTTACTATAAAGGAGAAAAACCAAACAGACTCCTTTTTATAGTTGAAATTCAGCGGCCTCGTTAATATGGCAGGCCACCAAATGATAACCGAAGTTACTGTCGTTTGCGACAACAAATTTTGACACCGCAGTTAGATAAAGCGGCTCCCCATCATGGGCATAAATTGCAACCTGAGAGGTTACCCAAAGACCTTCGTCTGTGTCCTCAAGGATCGACGTAATGCGGTGTTCAAATAGGGTAAAACCTTGCGGCCGAACAGCAATATAGCCGTCTTTCGGATCATATCCGTCGTAGTTGGCCAATTGAACATCGACCTTTTTGCCATACATTTGTTCTATAAATGCTTCCAGCAGGTCGGCTTTTATATACCCGTCCTCAATTTTTTCGTGCAGACCAAAAATTGCGTTTTCGGCCAGCGCTTGATCGGACTCGAAATCGTCGTCAAAAACATAGTTGCGGTTGAGCATATGTGTCAGCCGGGCCTCAAGTGCGCCGTCATCTAGGACATGCCAAGACTGCTCTTGAGACGGATTACTCGGCACCACAGAGGATTGAGCCGAGGAAATCATCGCGCCGTTCAGCAAAATCACTGCACTCATTAAGATTGTTAAAAAAGCAATACGCCGTTTCACGTCGGTCACTCCTTTGTGTTTAATGCAATTTTATTATATGTGATTTTAGCGAAAAAGTCGTTTCAAATGCATTACAGTTTTACCACAATTTTGTGACAAATCGTAACAGCTTTGAGATTTTTTCATATTTGTGGTATGCAATGGAAACATTTTGTAATAATTTGCATTTTTCAACAATTATGGTCTTATTTTTTTATTTTTATTGTTGAAACTGTTGCATATGCGTGGTATACTTATTTTATAATCGATTTGAAAGGGTGTATGACTTTGAGACCGTATCACGCAAACCAGATTAAAAATATCGCGCTATTGGGGCACGCCGGATCTGGCAAGACCACCTTGGCCGATGCTATTTTATATTACACTGGCGCGGCTGACCGGATTGGCAAGGTCGCCGAAGGTACAACCGTTCTGGATTTTGACCCGGAAGAGAAAAAGCGTGGAGTATCGGTCAGCACGGCCATTTATCCCGTTGAGACGAATGGCGTTAAAATCAACATAATCGACGCCCCCGGCCTTTTTGACTTTGCTGGAGGCGTTTGTGAGGCCTTAACTGCCGCCGACTCGGCGCTAATTGTTTTATCGGGCAAATCGGGCCTGACGGTCGGAGCGGAGCAGTGCTATCAAAAGGCGCGGAAAGAGGGGTTGCCGTGCGCCTTTTTTGTCAATAAACTCGATTCTTCGCACGCGCATTTTTACCGCGTGATTTCTATTTTGACCGCGCATTACGGAGCAGTGATTTGCCCGGTTGTCGTCCCTTATGTCGAGGGTGAAAAAACCGTTTGTTACCTCAATTTGATCGACGGTAAGGCCTACCGCTTCGATGGCATAAAGTCTTCAGTTGTTACACCTGCGCCTGAAAGCGATGATATTAGTCATATGCGCAATATCATGCTGGAGGCCGTTGCCTCTTGCGACGATCAATTGATGGAAAAGTATTTTGAGGGCGAGCCCTTTACAGAGGAAGAAATCATCTCTGCGCTCTCAAAAGGGATGGCCAACGGCGAGATTTGCCCGGTGTTTTGCGGCGCTGGGCAATTGGGTGACGGTGTGCCGTTGCTTGTTGATCTGCTCTGTCGTTTCATGCCTTCGGCTGATGCAAAACCTGCAGTGGCGCAGAAAGGTGATTCCGAGGTTTCGGTACCCTGCGATGAAAATGGCCCGACGGCACTTTTGGTCTTCAAGACCATCGCCGACCCATATGTTGGAAGGCTATCATACTTTAAAGTACTTAGCGGCAAAGTAAAGGCCGATACAAGGTTAATCAACAGTCGTACTGGGAATGAAGAGCGCCTTGCCAAGGTCATGTGGATCAAAGGCGGGCGGCAGGAGGATGCTGACAGCATTAGCGCCGGGGACATTGGATCGGTCGCTAAGCTTGGGGACGTATTGACAGGAGATACCCTGTGCGCCGCGGGGCAGGGGCTTACGTTTTCGGCTGTGGCTTTCCCGTCTCCCAATTTGACGGTCGCTTTGGTCCCGAAAGCCAAAGGGGACGAGGATAAGATCGCGCAGGGCCTGATGCGCCTGATGGAGGAGGATCCAACCATCCGGTTTGAGGTCAACAAAGAGACCCATGAACAGTTATTGTCTGGCCTTGGCGAGCAACATATCGATGTGATACTTTCCAAGCTCAAATCTAAATTTGGAACTGACGTCGGCTTCAAAACGCCGCGTGTCGCTTACCGCGAAACCATCCGCAAAAGCGTCAAGGTCCAGGGGCGCCATAAAAAGCAGTCCGGTGGGCATGGTCAATTTGGAGATGTTTGGATCGTTTTTGAACCCTGCGACAGCGACGATCTTGTGTTTGAGGAAAAGGTGTTTGGCGGCGCAGTGCCCAAGAATTTCTTCCCCGCCGTTGAAAAGGGATTGCGCGACAGTGTTATGAAGGGCGTACTGGCAGGCTACCCGATGGTCGGCGTGAAGGCGACGTTGGTCGATGGATCTTACCATCCGGTCGATTCTTCTGAAATGGCCTTTAAAACAGCCGCTTCGATCGCCTATAAAGAGGGCATTCCAAAGGCGAATCCGGTTCTTCTTGAACCGATCGGGACCCTAAAGGTCCTGTTGCCGGACGATAATCTTGGAGACGTCATTGGCGACATCAATAAGCGCCGTGGCCGCGTAATCGGCATGAATCCCATTGAGGGCAAGCGTCAGGAGGTAATCGCGGAGGTGCCGATGGCTGAGATGTCTGACTTTTCGACTGCGATGCGGTCCATAACGCAAGGGCGCGCCTCCTTCACCTTAGAATTTGCGCGGTATGAGGAAGCGCCGCCTATGGTAGCCAATAAAGTGATTGCCGAGGCTAAGCAATCCGAATCCTAAAAAGAAGAAAAAGCACCGAACAGACTGTTCGGTGCTTTTGTTTATCGAGCGAAATGCTTTACCGACGGCGTGCTGGACGTTGATTCAGATCTTTTCCGCAAGTGGGGCAACTTTTACGCGCAAAGGGGAAACGGGCGCCGCAGTAGGGGCATTCAAAGCCGGCATCAATTTTGTCGGCGTCGGCTTTCTTTTTGCGTCCAAATAGACTCCCCCCGTTGGCGCGATTGCGCAAAAGCATCCCGGTGACAATTAGCAGAAACGGCACGACAAAAAACCCGATCAGAAAGGCTATCATAGCGCCATAAATGAGCGCGGCGGCAATGATTAAACCGATGCCGACACCGTAGATTAGCGCTAAATTCAGTATCCTTACAAATTTCCTTTGCGAAGCCTACTTTCTATCCGACGGTTGCCTTTCTTGCCAGGCGCGGACCTGCGCGACATTTTGTGCAATTGTTTTTTGCAGTTCCTCAATTCCGCGGAACTGGATTTCCGGCCGGTAAAATTCCTCAAAGGTTACGCGGGCCACCCGACCGTATAACATATGCGAAAAATCCAGAATATAGGTCTCGGCCATCGGGTGGTCGAGGCGATAGGTGGGGCGAATACCGATATTCGTAATCGCATCATAACAGGCGCCATCCAGCCAAAATTTTGTCCGATAGACGCCAAAGCGGGGGGCGACAAGTTCGGCCGGATAAAGCTGATTGACGGTCGGAAAACCGATGGTGCGGCCCCGTTCGTCGCCGTGAATGATTTCTGCGCGAAATCCGAAAGAACCCCCCAGCATGGCGTTTGCGGCGCCAATATCGCCGCGCGCAATGCATGTGCGGATTTCAGTGGAAGAAATCGGCTTATCTCCATACAATACAGGCTCTGACACCGAAAGCTCTATATCAGCCTTTTGACAAAAAACCCTTAAATCAGCGAGTCCTCCTGCGCCGCCGGCGCCAAATCGATAATTGAATCCGCAACACAACAGCGATGGATGGTAGGTTGTCTCTAAAAAAGATAAGAATTCAACCGGCGGCATGTCTCGCACGGCCTCAAAATCCAGCGATCGCACCTCACTGAAGCCCATCTGTGTTAAGCGTTTTTCCTTTTCCTCGGCCAGCATAAGTTGCCGACCGGTCTGCCCGTTCAAAAGTTGCCGCGGCGGAACGGAAAATGTAACGGCAACGGCGCGCTTCCCGCTGTCCAGCGCCTTTTTCAACACTTTGCGGTGCCCAAGGTGCAGTCCATCAAAGGTGCCGAGCGCGACGGCGTATTCATACATTCCAATCGGCCTCCTCCCGTAATAGTATGAGGCACGCAACCTTCAGGTCCTGGGTATCGAGCCGCACGTGACCGAGACCCAAGAATGCCTCTCCACGTTTGACACGATAAAGCCCCGCAGGCGCAGATTCAGCAAACCGCAGGCGGGCGAGATCGAGCGCGCCTCCGTTTTGGAATCGGACAGCTTGTTTCTCGCTGACCTGGACGGCAGGTAAATGCGAAACAGCTCGTTCTGCCGGCAAAACAACCCCGGGCAGATTTTCACTTGTGAGTTTATCGAGGTCATAGCAGTCCTGCAAAAAAAATCCGGCCGTTTCAGTCCGGCACAGGGCGTCCAGGGTAGCGCCGCACCCCAGCGCCCGGCCGATATCCCGGCTGAGCGAACGAATATAGGTGCCCTTTGAACATTGCACCTCGATTTCAAAACAATTGGAATTTAGCGGCGCAGTTTGTTTGAGACTGTAAATCGTGATCTCGCGGGGCGGCAAATCGATCTGTTCTCCCTGCCGCGCCAACGTATAAAGCCGCATGCCATCCCGTTTCAGCGCAGAATACATTGGCGGCGTTTGCAGTTGCGTCCCGCAGAAGGTATGTAGGACTTCGGTGAGTTGCGCCTGCGTTACCGCGACCGGATGGCGTGCAATCACTTGGCCGGTACGGTCAAGCGTATCGGTCTCTTCTCCTAAACGGATCGTGGCGCGATAGGTTTTTCCCGAATCGGTTAAATATTGCGAAAGCGCCGTAGCCCGCCCAAACAAAATGGGCAAAACGCCGGTTGCCATCGGGTCCAGCGTCCCGGTATGCCCGACTTTTCGCTCTCCCGCCAGCCGTCTCAAATGGGCGACAACGCCAAACGAAGTGATGCCCTCAGGCTTATTACACAGAAGCAGTCCCTGCATCGGTCTCCTCCAAAGCTTGTCCCACAAACTGCAAAATCGTCTCCTTGACCTCACTGAGGGTGCCGCTCAGCGTGCAACCGGCCGCGGCCCTGTGGCCGCCGCCGCCCATTTTCTGGCAGATGGCCGAGGCGTCAAGGGGCTCATAGGTGCGGAGCGAAATTTTGAAAAGGTCCTCATCCATTTGCTTGATCGTGACGCCCGCTTTGACCCCTTCAATGGACCGAGAAATTACGGAAATTCCTTCGACGTCCTCGGCGGTGCATCCCGTCGCCTGGCGCATTTTAAGCGTCACGGGCAAAATCAGGCATTTTCCGCCAAAATGAAATTCAGCCGCATCAAGTGCCGCCCGCTCAAGCTCGATGCGAGCGCGGGTTTTGGTATCAAACATGATGCGGTTGATTTCGGCGTAGTCGATGCCGCGGAGCATGAGCTCAGCGGCGATTCGGTGGGTCTTGGGTGTTGTATTGGAATATTTAAAACACCCTGTATCGGTTGAGATCCCGGTGTAGAGCGCCTCGCAGATCTCCCGCTCGAGCGGAAGGCCAAGCGCGGTCAAGATATCGTAAATGCATTCGCAGGTTGCACTGGCCGACGCGTCAAGATAAAGATTTTTTGCAAAATGGGTATTGGAAACGTGATGATCGATTGCAACTTCGATGCGGCCCGCATAGGTGTCTTTCACCTTTCCGAGCAACTGCTCGTCCGCAATGTCGACCGAAAGAATTGTTTCGGGCTCGAAATCAGGCTTTGCATCTTCTTTCGCAAAAAAACGGAATTTTTCTGGGACGCCGTCAGGGCAGACCACATAGCTTTGTTTGCCGATTGCGGCCAGCACAGCACGCAATGCAAATGCAGAGCCGAGCGTATCGCCGTCGGGCGCGCTGTGTGTCAAAATCAAATAGCGGTCGTGCGTTTTTAAAAAATCGCATAGGGCCCCAAGCGTCAGGTCCTGGCACCTCTGTTCCAAACTAATCATCCTTTCGGTCTTCCTCAGCCAGAGAATCTAGAATAGAGGCAATATTGGTGCTTTTTGCAATCGAATCGTCGGCGACAAACCGAAGTTCAGGCACCTTGCGGAGCTTCAGCCTGGCCCCCAATTCCCGGCGCAAAAAACCAGAAGCGCTTTTTAAGCCTTTGACCGATTCGGCTGTGGCGTCATGCCCCTCAATGGCGCTGACGTATACCGTCGCATAGGAAAGATCGGTTGAGACATCCAGTTTTACAATGCTCAAAAGACTGCTCACACGCGGATCTTTGACCTGACGCATCAGATCAGAAAGCGCCAATTTCAAATCCGAAGTGATTCGGTTCAATTTATAACCGGCCATACCGATTTTCTCCTTTAATCCTCGCGGTATTCTTCGATCGTGTAGGCTTCAAAGACATCGCCTTCTTTGATGTCACCGAATTTTTCGAGGCAGATACCGCATTCGTACCCTTGGGCGACTTCTTTAACATCGTCTTTAAAGCGCTTGAGGGAAGCGATCTTGTCTTCGGCCAAAACAATGCCGTCCCGGACAACGCGGATAGAGCTGTTGCGGGTCACCTTGCCGCTTGTGACATAGCAACCGGCAATGGTCCCAACACTGGAAACGCGATAGGTGTTGCGCACTTCCAGCGAGCCCAACTCGACCTCGCGGAACTTCGGCGCCAGCATACCTTTGAGCGCAGACTGAATCTCTTCAATGCAGTCGTATATGACGCGATAAAGACGGATATCCACGCCATCGCGCTCGGCCGAATCGCGGGCAACGGCATCGGGCCGGACATTGAAGCCGACGATAATTGCGCCCGAGGTCTGCGCGAGCATGACGTCAGATTCGTTGATTGCGCCGACGCCGCCGTGAATAATGCGGACGCGAACCTCATCATTGGAGAGCTTTTCTAGGCTTTCGCGAACAGCCTCAACCGAGCCCTGCACATCGGCCTTGACAATGATATTGAGCTCCTTGAGTTCTCCTTCTTTGAGTTGAGAAAAGAGGTTGTCGAGGGTTACCTTTTGGGCCGCGTTGAAGAGTTCTTCTTTGGCCTTTTGTTTGCGCTGTTCCACAAGCTGACGCGCCAGCCGTTCATCCGATACGGCGTCAAAGCTGTCGCCGGCCGACGGCGTTTCGTCAAGGCCGGTAATTTCGACCGGGACCGAAGGGCCTGCGGCTTTTAAGGAGACGCCATTTTCATTGCTCATGACGCGCACACGACCGACAGTTGTCCCGGCGACGATAATATCACCGGTATGCAACGTGCCATTTTGAACCAGCAACGTTGCAACAGGGCCGCGCCCTTTATCGAGCCGCGCTTCGATGACGACACCTTTTGCGCGGCGGTCAGGATTGGCTTTGAGTTCCATCATTTCGGCGACCAGGAGAATGCTTTCAAGCAGTTTGTCGATCCCCTCGTGCGTTTTGGCCGAAACCGGGACGCAAATAACGTCGCCGCCCCATTCCTCAGGCACCAGCATGTGTTCGGTCAGCTGTTGTTTGATGCGATCGGGATTGGCGTCGGGTTTATCCATTTTATTGATGGCAACAATAATCTGCACCTCGGCGGCGCGGGCATGGTTGATGGCTTCAATGGTCTGGGGCATTATGCCATCGTCCGCCGCGACGACCAGCACCGCGATGTCAGTTGCCATTGCGCCGCGTTGCCGCATCGAGGTAAAGGCGGCGTGGCCCGGGGTGTCGAGGAAAGTGATATCCTGCCCGTTGCAGTTGACACGATATGCGCCGATGTGTTGCGTGATGCCGCCGGCTTCGGTGTCGGTGACTGCGCTGTGACGGATTGCGTCGAGCAGAGAAGTTTTGCCGTGGTCAACGTGGCCCATGACGACGACAACCGGATCGCGGGGTTTAAGCTTATCCGGCGTATCCTCTGTATCGTCCATAATGCGGTCTTCAATCGTGACGACAACGGCGTGTTCAATTTTTGCTCCCAACTCGGTGACAACAAGCTCAGCCGTATCATAATCGATGGTCTGGGTGATGGTAGCCATCATGCCGAGTTTCATCAGTTCTTTGATGACCTGCGCGGCTGTCTTTTTGAGGGCGGCGGCTAACTCGCCGACCGTGATCTCATCCCCGACTGTAACCGTGATGGGGGTCTTTTTGATGCGCTCGAGCTGAATGCGACGCATCTTGTCGGCCTCGGTCTCCCGCTTTGCGCCCTGCGGGCGGCGGTCCTGAGATTTTTGGCGGATTTTTTGTTTGCGCTGGACATTGTCGCGCATGGTGTTGGCCGGCGCGATCTGCTCGTATTTTTCGTTGTATTTTTCCATGTCGACATGACTGCCGCGCGTATCGACATGCCGAATCTGCGCCGGGCCGCGATGGGGCGCTTCGCCGCCGGCCTTTGGTTTCGGCGGCGGTGGTGCCGATGGCTTTGCAGGTGCACTCGGTGATTTCGCCGGCGCTTTTGCAGGTGCCTTTTCGGTGCTTTTTTTCTGTTGTGGCGCTTCGGATGCCTGCTGAGCGGCGCGGAGTTGCTCCAAGATGGCTTGCTGTTCAGCCAATTTTTGCTCTTTTTCCGCCTGACGCGCGGCCGCGGCGACCTCTCGGGCTTTGGCGCCCATTTCAAAATAGGCCTCAAAATTCTCTGAGGCGTGCTGTTGGGTCAAGACCTCGAAAATAACGTCCAACTCGCCTTCATTTAAAGCAGAAGCAGTCTTTTTTGGTTCGTCAAAATGCTCTTTTAACAGAGCAATGATTTCCTTGGAAGCCATTCCAAAATCTTTTGCCACATCACTGACTTTATATTTAATCATCATAAGCGGTTCCTCCTTTATCGTGCGCGATTGCTATGTGCAAGCACAGCGCTTGCAAAGCCCTTGTCGTTTACTGAGACGATCCCGGCCTTATGCCCCAACGCATGCGACATATATTCCATGGAACAATCCAATTGAATGACTGGTACATGCTGTTTTTCACTGAAAAAGCGAATTTCCTTTTCGCTTTTGGGCGAAAGATCGCACGCAAGCACAATGAGCGCACTTTTATTTGACCTGGTCGCGTCGCATGCCGCCCGCATCCCAAAGGATATCCTGCCGGCTTTGACGGCAAATCCAAGTAACGATAATATTTTATCGGTCAAGCGCTTCCATCTCCTTAGCGAGGGATTCGAAGACCTCTTTTGGAACTTCGGCGCTAAAGGCCCGCTCCAACCGCCGCGCTTTTACGGCCTTTGCAAGACAAGCGCTGTCGCGGCAAAGATAGGCGCCACGGCCTGGTGCTTTGCCGGTCATATCGAGGCGGACATCGCCGTCAGGGGTGCGAACCACGCGCACAAGCTCCCGTTTTGGCTTGCGTGCTCCGCATCCGGCGCACATTCTGAGCGGTGGCATTTTGGTTGGAGCCATTCGATCAATCCTTTCTGAACCGATTAATCCTCGGCCGTTTCTTCTTCCTCTTCTTCGCCATAGAAGCCGCTTTCAGGCCGGATGTCGATCTTCCATCCGGTCAGGCGGGCGGCAAGGCGCACATTCTGCCCCTTATTGCCGATCGCCAGAGAAAGCTGGCTATCCGGGACGGTGACGCGGCAAACCTTGGGATCCTCACTTTTGATTTCTACCGACAGAACCTTGGCAGGGGATAGAGCTTCGCTGATAAAGGCCACAGGGTCTTCAGAATATTTGACAATATCGATTTTTTCGCCGGCCAATTCCTCGACGATTTTATTGACGCGCGCGCCGCGCTGGCCAATGCAGGCGCCGACGGCATCGATTTCCGGATCTGCGGCATAAACCGCCATTTTTGTGCGCGAACCGGCCTGGCGGGAAATGGATTTGATTTCAATAATGCCCTCATAGATTTCAGGCACTTCCATTTCGAACAACCGCTTGACAAGGCCGGGATGGGTCCGCGACAGCATAGCCTTCGGGCCGCGCTCGGTGTCTTTAACGTCCACGATATAGACCTTAATATGTTCGCCCTCGTGCAGGATCTCATCCGGCACCTGTTCGAGCTTCGGCAGGACAGCTTCCGATTGCCCAATGCTCAGGGTCGCATTGCCGGTCTTCGGGTCGATGCGCTGGACAACGGCGGTTACCAACTCGCGGTTGCGGCTTTGGAATTCGGCGAGGGTGCGGTCGCGTTCGACCTCGCGGATCCCCTGACGGATGACATGTTTAGCCGTTTGCGCGACGATGCGCCCAAACTGTTTGGTATCGAGTAAAATCTCGATGGTGTCGCCCACCATAGCCTTAGAGTCGTATTTTTTGGCATCAGCGGGAAGGATTTCGGCGTATTCATCTTCAATCTCTTCCACGACGGTTTTTTTGACCGAGACCGTAAAAATCTCTTTTTCAACATCGATATTGCAGGATACAATATCGCGGCCGCCGTAATCTTTTCGAAGCGCAATTACAATCGCATTGGCGATTTTTTCAGCCAGATATTCAGGTGGAACCTTTTTTTCCTCCCCCATAACCCGCAGTGCGTCAAAAAATTCCTGATTCATTTTTCCTTGTTCCTCCAATTCAATTAAAAGTCGGCGTCGTCCAGTCGCACAGCGGCGACAGACGAACGGTCAAAGCTCTTTGTTTCGGCTGGCATTTGCAATGTAATTGCCGCATCACTGAATGAAAGCAGAGTGCCGCGCCATTCCTTGCATCCGTTTTCCGCCTGATAAAGCCGCAGACAGACTGGCCTCCCCACCATGGCGGCATAATGCGCCGGCCGGGTCAACTCCCGGCAGAGGCCTGGCGAACAGACTTCGAGATAATATGATTGTGCAATCGGGTCGGCTTCGTCGAGAATCGGATCGATGGCGTGCGAGACGGCGGTGCAGTCATCGATACCGACGCCGCCCTCTTTGTCGATATAGACTCGCAAATACCAAGACGCCCCTTCTTTGAGGAACCGGACATCCCATAATGTTAAGCCCAATGCTTTTACCGCCGGTTCAACGAGCGCAAAAACCCGCTCGGCTGTTTGGTTGGCCACGGCAAAACTTCCTTTCTCCAAACAAAACGAAAGAGCGGGTCGCCCCACTCTCTTTCTTTCGTCTTTGATCATCGGTATTATAGCATATTACAAGATCAATTGCAACCCTTTTTGGAAGAAATTTTCTGAAAAGAAAAGTTGCTTCGCAATTTGGGCGGAGTGCCGAGCTCCGCCTCCCACTGCAAAAAATTATTCTTCCATCTGACGCCCCAAAAATCCAGCCGCCACTTGGGCGAGTTTGATATCGGCGTCGGTAGGTGTAGAGGCGGTCTCGTTGGCGAGTAGGACAACCGCACCTGTCACGTCGCCTGCGGCGAGGATCGGGACGGAAACGCAGGCCAAACGGTCGATTCCTTCCAGGGCCTGGAAAGGCTTTTCTTCAGCGGACTGCACTACATGCGTGCGACGGGCCTCCATGACCTCTTCAAGCGCGGCGGTTACTCTCCGTTCGAGCACTTCCTTTTTTGAGATGCCGGCGGCGGCAACACAGTGGTCGCGGTCGCAGATGACGACCGAGAGCTGGGTGCCCTTAACTAACGACTCAGCGTACTGTGCGGCGAAGGAGGAGAGTTCTCCGATGGGTGAGTATTTTTTGAAGATGACTTCTCCATTGTTGTCGGTGTAAATTTCGAGCGGATCCCCTTCCCGGATCCGCATCGTGCGCCGAATTTCCTTCGGAATGACAACGCGGCCAAGGTCATCGATTCTGCGCACAATTCCGGTTGCTTTCATATAGAAAATCTCCTTTTTATACAAAATGGTGTTTCTATTATTTGTGAAAGCAGGGAAATTATACGAGAGAATCCAGTTGACAAATTCTTTTCTAGAACTTATATATATTTTATGATTTTAATTATTTTTTAAAGGAGATCGTTATGGGATTTCATGTCTATCCTGTTACTCCAGAATTGTCGTACAACGGCTACATCGTAAAGCTGAATGGCACCGAAGTTCCACTCAACACTGCCCGCGTTTCGGCCGTGCCCTTTAATCGTCGCTGGCCGGGGCATCAGCGGCAGATCGAGCAGTCTGAATTAATTAATTTTGTCTCATTCGAGATGGATGGGCCAGTTGAATTGGAAATTTTTCCAAAAAATGAATTTCAATCTATTGTTATCAGGCCGATGACTGCTGACGTCTCCTATAAAATAGTGGATGGCCGGGTAAGAATTAAGCTGAAAAAACCCCAGTATATTACGGTAGAACCTTATGGAAGAAGCAACGCGTTACATATTTTCGCGGATCCATATTTAAATCTCAATATTTCAAAGGACGATCCGAATATAATATACTATGGAACGGGATCGCACGAAGTCGGCCTTCTTCATTTAAAAAGCAACCAAACCGTCGTGATCGATGAGGGTGCAGTCGTCTACGGTTGCATTCATGCAATTGACGCAAAAAATATAAAAATCATAGGGCACGGAATCCTTGACAACAGCCACAATAAGGAGAAAATTTTATTCGAACTGAATGCAGAGAACAACGACAAAGACGTCGGCAATGCTCAACGTTTGCACACGATCCAGCTCGAATATTGCA
The DNA here is from genome assembly GCA_949292695.1 of uncultured Eubacteriales bacterium. Classification (GTDB taxonomy): domain Bacteria; phylum Bacillota; class Clostridia; order Oscillospirales; family Acutalibacteraceae; genus CANQSG01. The sequence continues at coordinate 40,664 of CASFAP010000079.1, forward strand.
CCGACATTCAAATCATCGGAATAACGATTCGCGATTCACTTGTGTATAACATCCGGCCGATTGCCTGCAAGAATTTAGAGATTCGCAATGTCAAAATCATCGGTTGCTGGCGATACAATTCGGACGGCATCGATTCGCACAATTGCCAAAACGTCCGGATCAGCGACTGTTTTATTCGAAGCTTTGACGACTCTATCTGCGTTAAGGGATTTGATTATACGCAGGATGAGACCGATTTTTATCGTGGCCAAGAATGTTTTGACAGTTTCAAAGATTTCCTTGTTGAGCGCTGTGTCATTTGGAACGACTGGGGAAAATGCCTTGAAATTGGGGCCGAGACGCGCGCCAAAGAGATTTCTCATATTGTGTTCAAAGACTGCCACATCATCCATGTGACTGGTTCGGTTTTAGACAGTATGAATGTTGACTATGCTGACATTCACGATATCATCTATGAAAATATCACGGTAGAGTATGACGATGTTATTCCAGAAATGATGTTTCAGCAGAATGATGCGCAGACCTATGCGGATTTTAAAACGGATCAAGATTATGCACCCTGCCTGATTTCGTCAAGCATTATGTACCACCCTGAGTATTCGGCCGGCGGAGTCATAAGAGGGAAAAACCGAACGATCCGTTTTTCTAACATTCGCCTTTATGGCCGACAAATGCCGAAAATTGAATTTGTAGGATATGACGATGCGCATAAGATAAGCGATGTTACGATAACACAGCTTTACTGGAACGACAAACAAATAACGGCATTTCAAGAAATCAAATTTGCTTGCAACCAATTCTGTGAACGGATCGAACTGCAATAAAAATAAGCCGGCAAAAATCTTGCCGGCTTCTACTTTTTTAAAACAAGACGGGGCGCAACGTTTGCGATTGGACATCGATGAGGCCGCGGGTCGTCAACTTTACCTTTGGAATGACCGGCAAACTTAAAAAGGCCAGTGTCATAAAGGGATCAATTCCTTCGCCGACACCGAGCGAACGGGCCGTTTTCTTTAATATTTCGACCTGTTCGGCTATAATTTCAGCCGGCGATTCGCTCATAAGGCCGGCAATCGGTAGCGCCAACGACGCGGCAATCTTTCCGCCGCAGGCGATGGCCCAGCCGCCCTGCATCTCGCAGACAGCGTTGGCCGCGGCGGCCATGTCTTCTTCTGCGACACCTGCGACGATGAGGTTATGCGAATCATGGGCGACGGAAGATGCGATCGCGCCTTCTTTCAGACCATACCCTTGCAAAAGGCCGAGGCCAATATGGCCGGTCCCTTTGTGACGTTCGATGACGGCCAATTTGCAGATGTCCTGTGCTTTGCAGACGCCATCAAGGGCAACGGGAAAATCAATTATGACCTCTTCGGTCAAGAGTTGCCCTTTTTGCAAACGGATGACCCGCATTTGTTTCGGAGGGTCTTTTTTATCATAAGAAAAGCAAAAATCGCGGCCGGTCAAATGCTTCACCCGAAAAGAATGCGTTACACGCTCTTCTGCCTTTCTATGCGGAGTGATCGGCGTTTGTGGCATTGCGTCTGGGCCATACTGTTCTGCGCCGGCATGATAAACGCGTTCTACTTGGAAGCTTTCGAGATCCCGCAAAACTACCAGGTCGGCCCGATACCCTGGAGCCACTGCACCGCGGTCGGACAGACCAAAATACTGCGCAGTGTTGAAACTCCCCATTTTGATTGCAATGCATGGGTCGGCCCCAAGGGCGACGGCCTGGCGGAGGATGCCGTCAATGTGCCCTTCTCGCAACAAATCGCTGGGGTCTCGATCATCGGTCGCCAACATGGCTCGCTCGCAGTAGGGCCTTGCAAACAAAGGCATAAGCGCCGCAAGATTTTTGGCCGCCGTTCCCTGCCGGACCATCACCCACTGGCCGCGGGCGATCCGCTCTGTCGCCTCTTGCGCGCGGGAGCACTCATGGTCCGACTGGACACCGGCTGTCAAATAGCCACACAAATCCTTTCCCGTCAGGCCAGGCGCGTGCCCATCAACGACGCGCCCGTTTGACCTGGCGTCGGCAATTTTTTGGAGTAGATCTCTTTTGCCATCCAAAACGCCGACATAATCCATTACTTCGGCCAGCGCCAGAACCCTTGGATTCTGATAAAAGGGGAGAAGGTCCTCCGCCGTCAGATAGGCGCCGCTTTCATCAAAGGCCGTCGCCGGGACGCAGGAAGAAAGCGCAAAAAAGATATCGACCGGCAAGCCCTCCGAATGCGACAACATATATTCGATGCCAGCTTTGCCGCAGACGTTTGCAATCTCATGGGGATCGGCAATCACACCGCTTGTCCCGTGCGGCAATACTGCACGGGCAAATTCAGAAGGACATAGCATGGTGCTCTCTAAATGCATATGGCCGTCCAGAAAGGCAGGAGCGATAAAGCGGCCGGTGCAGTCAATTTCCCGTTTGCCGTCATACATGCCGATGCCGACAATTCGGTCACCGCAAATCGCGACGTCGGCCCGCTCAAGCGCTTCGGTAAACACATTGACGATTGCTCCGTTTTTCAGCACGAGATCGGCCGATTCTGTGCCTCTGGCCACCTGAATTTGCCGTATTATCATGATTTCACACCTTTCTGTCCGGATGGTTTTAGATTATGCCTTTAGTATACTGAATACCGCTTCAAGAGGCAAGTAAAATTTAACAAACCCTACCCGGTTCCAACCAAAAACGTATAAGGCTTTTTTAAAATGCAACAACCAATGATGTTGCGGCCGAAAGACATGGAGAACATTCTGGCGGCAAAGGGAGGTCAAACCGCAACGGATCGGGCTTATCTAGTCTGTGATTGAAAAGTGCTCGGCTATATGTTAAAATAGCACCAAATTAAAGATTAGCGCAGGAGGGCGGCGGATGAAATACAAAGGGACAGATTATGAAATGTGGGACACTTGGTACCTGAATGTCGACGACCAAATCCACGGATTTCATTTGAAAATGCAACCTGACAACCGATGGAACATCGGGCATGTTTATACCGATGACCTATTGCATTTTCATGCATGCGAGGATTTATTGCCGCCGCTGTTTGACGACAGCAATCCTGCCGATTATTACGGAAAATATACCGGTTGCGCGATTACCAACCGGCAAACCGGCGAGCATGTGATTTATTATACGATGCGGGAAAAGGATACGTTCCACCAGCGGATCGGCATTTGTACAAGCTGGGATCTTGAACAGTTTCAAGAGGATAGTAGATGCGTTTTAACACCCGATCCGGCTGTTTTGATTGGTTATGAGAACATTGAGAAATTCGATTGGAATATCGTGGACTGCCGCGATATGCTGGTCGTGTACGATCCCGATTCTATGCGGTATTACGGCTATTTCGCGGCGGCGGCCGACGTAGGGCGCGAGAGCCCGGTGGGTGTCATCGCCGTCGCCGAGAGCACCGACCTCATCCATTGGGTGCGGCAATCGATTGCATATGTACCGACTGTGAACGGCGTTGTTGAGGTGCCCGACGTATTTTACCTCGACGGAAAATGGTATTTGACCGTTCTGTCCGGCGCAGATTACTGCGGCCGAGGCGCTACAGGGGATTCATATGTGAGCTGTTGCACTGTATATGCGACGGCGATGACACCCAGAGGGCCCTTTCAAGAGCCTGAAAACAGCCTGTTAATCGGGGGAACCACCGATAGTGGATACAGTTGCCGTAGCGTCCTTTTTCGCGGCAAGCGATATTTGCTTTATATTGATCGAAGCGCAGGCGGAAGCGCAATCTCGCTACCGAAAGAACTAAAGGTAATAGATGGGAGGCTTTGCGCCTGCTATACACCTCTGCTGGAGGCATTGCGCATCCGGCCGTTGCCGGTTCCCGAAGAGGTCTTTGGATGGTGCGTAGAGCCCAATTCGTTTGCATGGCGTACACGAGGCGGGCAACTGCATGCGCAGGTCGGCGGCTTTTCGATTTCTACAGTGAATGGCAGTTATCAGGCCTTTCGGAACCCACAATGCGCAAAAAGCCTTGAGGTCATCGCCGAACTGGCAGTTTCGGCTTGCGCGGCAGGAATTATGCTGTATGCGCTGGATACGCAGGATTCCATAGCCGAGCGGTATGCCTTGTTGATCGAGCCCGAACAACAGCGACTTTTCTTGGCAAGCGGGTATGCGTTCCGCTATGTCGCGGCGCGCCAATTTCCATTTGAAAAAGGCCGTGCATATTCCATTCGTATGATTGCGCAGGAGGGGCAGATTGAGGTTTATATTGATGATGTGCTACTCTTGCAGTGCGCATTGCAGACAGCGCAGGGGCTCTCATTTGGGCTCGTCTGTGACAGAGGCCATTGTGAATTCAGATCGATTCGCGCATTTGAGCTGGAGCCGTAACTGAATTTTAAAAATTAAAGTTGCTTTGTTGGAAAGAACCGACTATAATAGATCACAACGCATATGATGCAGATACGAGAAAAGAACCGGGATCGTTCCGAGTTCGCCTTGGGGGAGATGAATATGGGATTTGAATCGATGAAACGAATCGTGATAAAGGTCGGCACTTCAACGCTCACCTATGAGAACGGGCGCCCGCATCTTCGCCGGATCGATCAGCTCGCCAAAGTGATCGCGGACTTAAAAAACAGCGGCCGGCAGGTCGTGCTCGTCTCTTCAGGGGCGATTGCCGTCGGCATCAACCGGCTGGGGCTTGCAGAACGCCCCAAGGATACCCGCGGCAAACAGGCGGCGGCGGCCGTCGGCCAGTGCGATTTAATGGCATTATACGACCGCGCTTTTGCGGAATACGGTTATGTTACGGCCCAAATTCTGCTCAATCGTGACGTAATCGAATATCCTGAACGAAAGGCCAATGCCATCAATACGATTGAGGCCCTGCTCGAACTAGGCGCGGTGCCCATCATCAATGAGAACGACTCAATCAGCGTCGAAGAGATTCTTTTCGGCGATAACGATAATTTGTCGGCCATTGTTGCTTCGTTATCGAATGCGCAAGGGCTCATTATCCTGACCGACATCGATGGATATTACGACCGCGATCCTAGGAGCGACCCTTCGGCTCGTCTCATAGCCAAGGTCGATTGCGTGACCGAGGAAATGCTCGCTTCGGCCGGCGGAACAGGCTCCAATCGCGGGACCGGCGGCATGCGAACGAAGCTCGAGGCCGCAAAATATTGCTTAGAGCGCGGTATGTCGATGGCGATTTTAGCCGGCGATCAGCCGGCGCGGCTTTATGATCTGTTTGACGGCCGCGCGGTTGGTACGGTGTTCGAAGGAGGAAAGTCAAATGTCTGATTTGCAAGCGCTTGCTTCTCAGGTGAAATCCGCCGCAAAAGTATTGGCGCTGACTGAGGCGACGCAAAAAAATAATGCCCTGCATGCTATCGCGAAGGCACTGAGGGCCGGTTGCACGCAAATCCTCGCCGCAAATGAGGCCGATTTGGAAAATGCGCGGCAAAATGGCATGTCGTCGGCAATGCTCGACAGGCTGAAACTCAATGAGGCGCGCGTCGATAGTATGGCAGACGGCGTTGAGGCCCTGTGCGAATTGCCCGATCCGGTCGGAATTGAACTCGCATCCTTTTCTCGCCCCAACGGCCTTTTGATTCGCAAGGTCAGCGTGCCGCTCGGTGTCGTGGGCATTATCTATGAGGCGCGCCCGAATGTGACGGCCGACGCGGCCGCAATCTGCTTGAAGTCAGGAAACGCAGTGCTATTGCGGGGCGGAAAAGAGGCTATCCACTCCAATACCGCCATTGTCGAGTGCATGCAAAAGGCGATTAAAACCGAAGGCCTGCCGGCCGACTGCATCGGACTTGTCACCGATACGACCCGCGCCTCTTCCGAGGCCATGATGCGGCTCAACGGCTACCTTGACGTTTTGATCCCCCGTGGGGGTGCGGGCTTGATTCGCGCCGTGGTGCAGAATGCGACGGTGCCGGTCATTGAAACCGGGACGGGCAACTGCCACATTTACGTCGATAAAACGGCCGACATCGATATGGCCGCTTCAATCACCTATAATGCAAAAGTGTCCCGCCCGTCGGTCTGCAACGCGGCCGAAACTTTACTTGTCCATAGCGGCATCGCCGAAAGGGCGCTTCCGGTCATTGCAAAAAAGCTGATTTCGGGCGGTGTAACGCTTCATACCTGCGCGCGCGCGCAGGCCATCCTGGCTGGTGTCTGTGATACGATCCCGGCTACAGAATCTGACTGGCAAACCGAATATCTGGATTATGAAATGGCGGTAAAAATCGTGGATTCCTTTGCGGAGGCCGTCGCGCATATCGGGCAGTACGGCACGTCTCACAGCGAATGCATCGTCACCAGTGACCCGGCGCGCGGCGCGCGTTTTCAACGTGAGGTTGACGCCGCGGCCGTCTATGTCAACGCCTCGACCCGCTTTACAGACGGCGGGCAGTTCGGCTTTGGCGCAGAAATCGGCATTTCGACCCAGAAACTGCACGCCCGTGGCCCAATGGGACTGCGGGAGCTTACGTCCTACCGTTATTTGATAGACGGCAACGGGCAAATTCGGGAATAATTATTTTGCCGGTCGGCCCGCGCGGGCAGGCCGGCTATCTTTTTACCTTTTGGAGTCGATATGGAACAGAAAACAAAACTGACTAAAATGCAACTTCTTGCCGGTTTCTTAAAGGGAAGCAAGCGGTATTTTGTTGCATCCATACTCGCGTCTGCAGGCGTGACGCTTCTTGACATGCTCCTTCCGCAGATCATTCGCACGACCGTCGACTCTGTCCTCGGCAACGAGCCGTTTCAGTTGCCGGCGGCACTGCAGTCTGTCATTGATACGGTCGGCGGCGCACCTTATTTGCGGCAACACCTCTACATAATCGCACTCCTTGTGATTCTTATAGCACTTTTCGGTGCAGTTTTGAAATATGGGAATACCGTTTGGAATGCAAAAGGCTCAGAGACGCTTGTGCGCAATATGCGCAACCGGCTTTTCAGCCATATCCAGCGCCTTCCATTTTCTTGGCACATGAAGACAAAAACCGGTGACATGATTCAACGGTGTACAAGCGATGTGGATACGGTCAAAAACTTCTTGGCCGAACAGCTGACGGCGGTGTTTCGCATTGTCATCCTTCTAACAATGTCATTAATCTTTCTGTTTTCCATGCATGCACGCCTCGCCCTCGTCGCCCTCGGCAGTCTGCCGATTATCGTGGCCTATTCTGCCTTTTTCCATGCAAAAATCGGCGCCGGCTTTTTAAAATGCGATGAAAACGAGGGGGTCCTTTCGACCATAGCGCAGGAAAACCTGACCGGAGTTCGCGTCGTGCGGGCCTTTGGCCGCGAAATCTATGAAAAGGAACGATTTGAAGCGCAAAACAACGTCTATACCAATGCCTGGTTAAAACTCAGCCGTTTAATGGCCAGTTTTTGGGCGTCAGGCGACTTAATCTCGGGGCTTCAACAGCTCTTAATTATTGTATTGGGCGCTTACTTTTGTGTAAAGGGTGATCTGACGGCCGGAGCTTTTATCGCTTTTTTGTCTTATAACGCGATGATGATCTGGCCTGTGCGCCAACTCGGGCGTATGATTTCTGAGATGAGTAAGGCCGGCGTTTCGATTGAGCGCATTCGCGAAATTCTCGCGGCTGAACCCGAAAGCGACCGCCCCGGTGCCATCCGACCCGATTTGAGCGGTGACATCGTGTACGACCATGTCACATTTTCCTATGACAGCGGTGCGCCGGTCTTAACAGATGTCAGTTTCCGTATTAAAAGTGGCACAACCTTTGCAATTTTAGGTGGGACCGGTTCTGGCAAATCGACACTTATGCTCCTTTTAAATCGGCTATACCCCTTGCCGTCTGACTGCGGGAAAATCACCATTTCGGGCGTAGATATCGCGGATATCTCATCCGACTGGTTGCGTGAGAATATCGGAATGGTCTTGCAGGAGCCCTTCTTGTTTTCGCGCACCATTGCTGAGAATATCAGCATTGCCCGGCCGCGTGTAGAACCAGAGGAGGTGCGGCATGCCGCCGCAATCGCCTGCCTGGACCAATCTGTGATGGAATTCCCAAGCGGTTATGATACTGTCGTCGGCGAACGGGGCGTCACCCTTTCGGGCGGCCAAAAACAGCGGACTGCCATTGCGCGCACCCTCTTAAATCGGGGTAGGATTTTGGTGTTTGACGATTCCCTCTCGGCCGTTGACGCAGAAACCGATGCCAAAATTCGTGCCGCGCTTCGGCACGAGTTGGGCGATGTTACAGTCATTCTGATCTCTCACCGCATTACAACCCTCATGCAGGCCGATGAAATTTTGGTGTTAGACGGCGGCAGAGTGGCGCAACAGGGGACGCATCAAGAGCTGATTGCGCAGGACGGAATCTACAAGCAGATTTATAACATTCAAATGGCAGATACGGAGGGGACCGCATGCAAACAGGAGAAGTAAAGGCGTCCTACGTCGCGTTGCCTTGGTTTGGCCTTAAAAAGCTGGCACCATTTTTAAAACGTTATCGAGGTATTATTCTCAGCATGGTGTTCATTGGCCTTTTTAGTAGTGTTATTGACATTATTCTTCCGCTCTTTCAGCGGTATGCCATTGACCACTTTGTCGCCGGTCAGACATTGTCTGGATTAGGCCCTTTTATTGTGGTCTACGCCTTAACGCTGGCGGCGCAGGTGGTAGCAAACTTTATTTCCACCTATCAGACCAGTCAGGTGGAATTATTCGTCGGGCGGGATATGAAGCGGGAAAGCTTCAACCACTTGCAAACGCTGTCCTTTTCTTATTTCAATCAAAATAGCGTCGGTTATATTCATGCAAGGGTCATGAGCGACACGAACCGAATCGGAAGTTTGGTGTCATGGGGCTTAATGGACGGTGTCTGGAACCTGACTTATATTCTTGGCGCTATGGTTTCCATGCTCCTCATTAACGCACGTTTGGCGCTTTGGGTCATCGCCATTGTCCCAGTGACGGCGCTGGCTGTCTCTTTCTTTCAGAAAAAATTAGTTGGCCTCGGCCGCCGGATTCGGGAGATCAACTCGCAGATCACAGGCGAATTCAACGAAGGAATCACTGGAGCAAAGACGACAAAAACGCTAGTCATCGAAGAAAAGATGGAGGCCGCTTTTGGAAAAACCACCGAAGAGATGCGGCTCGTTTCGGTGCATTCGGCGCGCTATCGTGCGCTATTTACCTCTCTCATTTCCTTCTCAGCATCGCTTGCACTGGCACTCGTGCTCTGGCAAGGCGGTATGATTTCGATGGATGGCATCATGGAAATTGGTACACTGTCGGTTTTTATGTCTTATGCGCTCGGTATGATGGACCCAATCCAGTGGATTGTGCGGGCCTTTTCTGACCTGGTCACCGTCCAGGTCAATATCGAGCGGTACACGAGATTGCTTCAGACCGAGTCGGATGTCACCGACTCGCCCGAAGTGGTCGCCCGGTATGGCGACAGCTTTGCACCTAAACGAGAAAATTGGGAACCGCTTTATGGAGATATAGAATTTGAGGACGTCTCGTTCCGATATCCAGACGGCGAAGAATATGTTTTGGAACACTTCAACCTGAAAGTGCCGCAGGGGACGAATGTTGCGATCGTCGGTGAAACCGGCGCCGGCAAATCGACGCTGGTCAACCTCGTCTGCCGATTTTACGAGCCGACGTCGGGGCGGATTCTGATCGACGGGCGCGACGCCCGGGCGCGTTCCCAGCTTTGGCTTCACAGCAATATCGGCTATGTCTTGCAGACGCCCCATCTTTTTTCTGGGACGGTGCTTGAAAATCTGCGATATGGTAAGCCCGATGCGACCCTGGAAGAAATAGAAGCCGCTCTCAAAAGCGTTTCAGCCGAGGATGTGGTGGCACGTTTGGAGCACGGCATTTACAGCGATGTCGGCGAGGGCGGCGATCTGCTTTCAACCGGAGAAAAGCAATTGCTTTCCTTTGCGCGCGCAATTCTTGCCGACCCGCGCATTTTTGTGCTCGATGAAGCCACTTCATCGATTGACACAGTGACCGAGCAGAAAATTCAGCATGCAATCGAAACTTTAATGCATGGACGTACGTCCTTTGTCATCGCCCACCGACTTTCGACCATCCGCAATGCCGATGTTATTCTGGCGGTGAAAGACGGTAAGATTGTCGAACGCGGAACCCATGCGGAACTTCTAGGGAAAAAGGGCTATTACTATACGTTATATATGCGCCAGTTTGAAGAAGAGGCGGTCGGGGCGGTGCTTAAAAAGGCGTAAGTGGTTGCAAAAAGCTACAGTTACGCGCGGCCTGGGGCGCCTTCGGCGCCCCGGCCCGAACGCCCGCATCAAACTTATTTGAAGCAATAATAAAATAGGTGGGCGTTCGGCCCCGCGAGGCATCGCCTCGCGGGGCCGCGCGAATGAAAACAATTTCCCCTTGCGTTTTATGCAGTCTATGTTATACTCTAAATGAGGTGTAATATGCGGCTCGTTACACTGCAAAGGGGAGTGGAGATTGTGAAACAAAAAAGAGCTTCTGGCGTTATCTGGTTTTTGCTCGCGCTCATTTTAATCCCGGCTGTTCTGGCAATTTATATATTTGTGGTCGACTCTGTTGATAAGAGCCCATCCTTTTTTTCGATGTCTGGCTATATGAAAATAATGATAGAGGATCCGCTCTTTTTGCGTGCCCTTGGCAACACAATGCTAATTCCGACGATTTTTGTCATTGTGGGTTTTACTATTTTGTGGTGGGTTCGCCGCCGGCTTCAAAAGCGGCGGGGTCTTCGAATTCCGGACGCGCTTTTCTATCCGCTTCTTGTTTTGCTCAGCCCGCTTGCCTTTCTATTCCAGGCCGGAATGATTCGCATGGCATTGCCGCCCAATTACGCCGTTCATACCACGGCGAAACTAACAGCCTTTATTTCGCCAGTCTCGGTTTTCACTTGGTGCTTGTTTTTAGAAATCGTCGTTTTCATTTTACTATGTTTATGGTTGATTGAATTTCGGCTCGAACGGCGGGCATCAAAGGCCTCTTTAGAATCCACTTCCGCGTTTTCCAATGACTGAATAAGATCTTATCGTTAATGAAGTTTTTTGGTTGGACTTGGCAACCAATCTTTCTTAAAGAACAAAGGCCCTCTGTGCGATCAATACCGCGCAGAGGGCCTTTTTCATAATTTTCAAATGGTCAGTCATAAACCGGAAAGTTTGCTTTGTTGGGTTGATGTAATTGAAACACTGTTGTTTTGGTTGCCTTTACTTGTACACTGAAATCTCTTTGTCTAACTTGAATGATAAAGTCGTGTTAAAAATTCTCATGCTTTGAAGCTACTATTGCTTTTCAAGAGAAACTTTCAAAAAAATAATATGAAATTCCGACGCCTTAATATCCGGGATTTTTACCCGATTCACCAGCATCTCTTTTAAGCTACTCGGCCATAAATGGTCTCCAATTCTCGAAATAAATCCTTTCCTCAGTTAAATGCAGAAAGGATTTAAAAATGGTATTGCAAAAATGTCAAACAAATGGATTTGCAATGCCCTTTAAGATTTTATAAAATACCACTCTGAAGAAAACAGCTCCAAGTATAGAGCAAATCCATTTTCATTTTTGCATCGTTTTTATCTCGTCTGGCCTTCCTGTATTTTAGAACGACTTTTGTCTCGGGTATTTCCCGGCTCGTTTCTTCATTGAGCCTTATTGCATTTGCGCCATGAAAGTAGTGCTTTTGGGTTGAGCGCCCTGCGCAACGCGTTTTATAACGGATAGGCTTGCGCATGATATTTCAGTTAAAGATTTGCAAAAAAAACAACCCCTTTCGGGGTTGCAGTGAACTATGCGCTCCGGCAAAGCGTCGCCTTTAGCACTTAAATGAATCTCTTTCAATGCACGTTAAACTTTAGAGGGTGAGGTGCTTCCGAAGCCGCCGTTGCGGACGCCGTCCGCCGCGTCGTCGACCGTAATGCCAAAGGGGAGAAAGATGCCCTGCGCAAAGGCGTCGCCGCCCTTTACAGTGATCGTTTTGCCCTCCTTGGAATCGTTGCAGATTTTAATAAAGATGTGGCCTTCATTATCAGAATTCGAGTAATCGCTATCGATGATGCCAACGGTGTTGTTGAGTTGCAACCGGAATTTAAAGCCCAGCCCGCTTCGCGGAAAGATGCCCAAAAACCAGCCTGCATCGATTTTTGCGCGAATGCCGGTGGGGATTTTTATCGTCTGGCCAGGCTCCAATGAAAACCCGATGGGGGTAAATATATCATATCCTGCGCTCCCCGCAGTTGCCCGGCGCGGCAGACAAATACTGTCATAAAGCGTTTTCAGCGTGGCATCATCAGCCGCGCCAAAAGTATCAGCCCAGTCGGATTCAAACTGTGAGAAGCTAACTTTCTCGAATGTTGCAATGCGTTCCATTCCATACGTCCTTTCTTTATGGCGGTTCAGCGTTTTTTTGTGCGGACCTCTTCCAGAATGCGTGCAAGGAGGTCCGCACGCGTCATTGCGCCTAAATCTCCGTTCTCTCCTCGCGCCCGGACCGAAACGGTGCCGTCTTCCATCTCTTTGTCGCCGCATACGAGCATATAAGGCACCTTTTCAAGGCGGGCCTCGCGGATTTTGTATCCAATTTTTTCGTTGCGGTCATCGACTTCAACCCGCAGGCCTTCGGTTTCTAGTTGCCGCTTCAAATCGAAGGCGTAATCGAAATGCCGGTCGGCGATGGGCAATATTTTCACCTGCACCGGTGCGAGCCAGACCGGGAATGCGCCGGCGTATTTTTCAATGAGCAGTGCAAGAGTGCGTTCGTAACATCCGATCGAGGTGCGATGGATGATATATGGGTGCTTTTTGGTGCCGTCGCGGTCGACGTATTCCATCCCAAACTTTTCAGCCAGCATTTGATCGATCTGGATCGTGATGAGGGTATCCTCTTTACCGTGTACATTTTTAATCTGGATATCAAGTTTAGGCCCGTAGAAGGCGGCCTCGCCGATACCGACGGCATAGGGGATTTCAAGGTGCTTTAAAATGCGCTCCATGCTATCTTGCGCTTCGTCCCACTGCTCTTCGGTGCCAATATATTTATCGCGGTCCGAAGGATCCCATTTTGAAAAACGATAGGAGACATCTTCATAGAGCCCCAGCGTCTTAAGCATGAATATGGCCAACTCTAAGCAACCTTTAAATTCTTCCTCGAGTTGCTCTGGGGTGCACATGAGATGCCCTTCAGAAATTGTGAACTGCCGTACGCGGATGAGCCCATGCATCTCGCCGCTGGCCTCATTGCGGAAAAGGGTTGAGGTCTCATTGTAACGTAGCGGCAAGTCGCGGTAAGAACGGCTCCGATTGAGATAAGCCTGGTATTGGAACGGGCAGGTCATGGGGCGGAGCGCAAAGACCTCTTTGTCGGTCTCCTCGTTGCCCAAAACGAACATGCCTTCTTTGTAGTGGTCCCAGTGGCCCGAGATTTTATAAAGGTCGGATTTCGCCATAAAAGGGGTCTTGGTCAGCAGCCAGCCGCGGCGTTGCTCCTCATCTTCGACAAAGCGTTGCAGTAGTTGGATGATGCGCGCGCCCTTTGGCAACAAAATTGGCAGGCCCTGTCCGATGACATCGGAGGTGGTAAAGAGCTCAAGTTCGCGGCCAAGTTTGTTGTGATCGCGCTTTTTGGCTTCCTCCAGTTGCGCAAGATAGGCGTCGAGCTCGCTCTGCTTCGGGAAGGCGGTGCCGTAGACCCGTTGGAGCATTTTGCGGTTGGAGTCACCCCGCCAGTAGGCGCCAGTGCAGGAGGTCAGCTTAAAGGCCTTGACAAGCCCGGTCGACATCAAATGCGCTCCGGCGCACAGATCGGTGAATTCTCCCTGCCTGTAACAGCTGATTTCGGCGTCTTTTGGCAAATCTTCAATGAGCTCGATTTTATAGGGCTCGTTTGCGGCGCCAAAAAAGTCCAAGGCTTCTTCTCTTGAAAGCACAAACCGTTCGATCGGCAGGTTTTCCTTGATGATTTTTTTCATTTCGGCTTCCAGGTCCAAAAGATCTTCAGGCGTTAACATCCGCTCGGTGTCAAAATCGTAATAAAATCCGTTTTCCACTGCCGGGCCAATGGCGAGCTTGACCTCAGGCCATAGGCGTTTGACGGCCTGGGCCAAAATGTGCGACGCCGTATGGCGATAGGTCCAGCGGCCATAAGGATCGTCAAAAGTGAGGATTTCTAGATTGCAGTCGGCCGTCAGCTCGGTGCGCAGATCGACCTCTTTGCCGTCGATGCGCGCGGCGCAGGCGGCCTTTGCGAGCCCGGCACCGAGGGATGCGGCAACGTCATAGGCCGAAACGCCAGCCTCAAACTTTTTTTGCAGTCCGTCTTTTAAAGTTACATGAATCATTCTATTCCCTCCGATCAAATCTTTATGGGATAAAGACAAAAAGCTTCATCCCAACATCGGGATGAAGCTTTGCTCCACGGTTCCACCCAAATTGCACCGCAAAGCAGTGCCACTCGTTTTTGCCTTAACGCGGCAAGACGGCCCACCTTATTTCGGCGGGCGCTCCGAGGTGGTCTTCACGCAACCGGGCCCCGCAGGCGGCTTTCAGCCTATGACCGCCCTTCTCTGCCGGTTCCTCTTGGCGCGTTACTGTCCTCATCAACGCTTTCTACCCTTATTATATGCCGTTTTTTGAAAAAGTCAAGAGGCGTATTTTGTCAGAGCAAGGCGGAGGATGGAGGTTTGCGACGAACCGCACGAAGCAGTTGCTTCTGTGGCCTCACTGTGATAAAATAAAAGAAATCAGGCGCTAAATAGCCGGTTTTTCCTGCCTTAGGTCTCATAGGAAGGGTCGGTTTTGGCGCAATGGCATTTCCACTTTTTTAGGATCGTGGACAAGGAGGACCTCATGTTTTTTAAGCGGAATAAGGCGAGTGCTTTTGATTATCTCGTCGTCGGGTTGGGTAACCCGGGGATGCAATATGAAAACACCCGGCATAATATTGGATTTTTGGCCCTTGACCGCCTCTGTGCGCGCTATGAGGCGCGGCTGACAAAGCACAAACACCGGGCGCTTTTCGGCGAGTGCAGGATCGATGAAAAGCGCGTCCTTTTGGCAAAACCGCAAACCTTTATGAACTTATCGGGCGAATCGGTGGTCGAGCTTTTGCAGTTTTATAAAATTCCGGCTGAGCGGATGATTGTTCTGTATGACGATATCTCCCTGGATGTCGGCCATCTGCGCATCCGCCGCAAGGGGTCGGACGGCGGGCACAACGGCGTCAAGAACATCATTGAGCAGATCGGGACGGATGTGTTCCCCCGCATTAAAATCGGCGTGGGTTCGAAGCCGCGACCGGATTACGACCTCAAGGAATGGGTCTTGGGCAAATTTACGCTTGCGCAGGCAAAACAGCTTGATGATGTGTTGGACAATGCGGCCGAGGCTACCGTAGCCATCATCGAGCATGATATTGACTACGCTATGAACCGCTATAACCGCTGAGGGTTAAGTATGCACGATTTTTCAGAATTATTACTTCGTAGCGCCGATTACCGCCAGCTAAAGCAGGCGATTGAAGCGGGCCGTTTGCCACTGGCGGCCGACGGTCTATCTCAAATCCATAAGGCGCTATTTATTTCGGCCCTTGCAAAACAATTGAAATCAAAGGCGCTGGTGCTCTGCCCTGACGAGGGAGAGGCCTACAAATTGACGGAAGACCTGCAAAGTTTGGGGTGCGATGCGATTCTTTACCCCGCCAGAGACTTTGCCCTATCGGGGGTGGCCGGGTACTCTCGGGAATATGAACATAAACGCATCGACACCCTCTCTAAAATTCTGGGAGGGGATTTTGCAGTTTGTGTCGCTGGTGTGGAAGGCGCAGTGCAATACACCCTGCCTCCTGAGGCCCTCCAGCGCAACACTATGATGCTTGAAGTGGGAAATGCATACCCGATTGATGATCTGCTTTCAAAACTGGTTTCGGCCGGTTATATCCGAACGGAGCAGGTCGAGGGGCCGGGCCAGTTCGCGTTGCGCGGCGGCATTCTCGATATTTATGCAACGGCTGACAGTATGCCCTCCCGCATCGAATTTTGGGATGATGAGATCGATTCGATTTCGCATTTTGACCTTGAAAGCCAGCGGCGGACCGAGCCGGTCGAGCGGTTGCGGCTGACGCCGGCTATGGAAGTGCTTTGCCCATCTGGCGCGTTGGCCGACCGCATTGCGCAGTACCGTGATCGGGCAAAACGGTTGACTGACAAGCGAAAAACGCGCCTAAATGCCGATATGGATGCTTTGCGGCAGTCGCTTAGCTTACCGGCCGATCGGTATTATTCCCTTGTATATCCCCAGGCCGCGACGCTGTTTGACTATCTGCCGGATTCTCTCTTGTTTGTATGCGAGAGCGGAAATATCAAAGAGCGGCTGAAACGCCTCGATTGGCAACAGCAGGAGGACATCAAAACCCTGCTTGAGGAGGGTTTTGTCTCCGCCGGGCTTGATAAATTCGCCCTCGACGCGCAAGAGGTGCTCGAGCAGTTTTCCTCTCGCGCCTGTTATTTGGAGAGCTTTGCGAGGGCATCTTACGATACTCCGGTGCGAAGTTTGTTTTCCTTTATGCTGAAGCGCTCGACCCCATGGCGAGGCGACCTTGGCACATTGCTCGAGGATCTCGAACCTGTCCGCGAGGATAAGGGGCTTGCCATTATTCTTGCGGGGCAAGAGCGGCCAGCTCAGGCACTGTGCGCTTCGCTGGAGCAGTCGGGCGTCGCCGCACAGTTCCTGCCGGAATTAAGGCAATTGCCTGAAACTGGTATTATTGTTTCGACCGGTGGGTTATCGTCCGGATTCGAAATCCCGGCGTTGCACCTTTTGGTCATTACGCGGAGTGCAATCGGCACAGGGGAACGCAAGCGCCGCAAAAGACTTAAGTCCGGCCGACGGATCGGTTCGCTCGAAGAGTTGCAGATCGGGGATTATGTCGTCCATGCGGCGCACGGTATCGGAATTTTTTCGGGCATTCACCGCTTGACAGCCGGCGGCGTCACAAAGGATTATATCAAAATTCAATATGCAAAAACTGACACGTTATACGTGCCGGTCACCCAGCTCGACCTGGTCTCTAAGTACATTGGCGCGCCCGAGGAGGGTGGCGTTAAAATTCACCGCCTGGGTGGCACCGAATGGCAAAAATCCAAAAGCCGTGTACGGACGGCCGTTAAGCAGATGGCCAAACAACTGACGGCTTTGTATGCCAAGCGCATGGCGCTCAAAGGCTATGCATTTTCTGAAGACACCGATCTGCAAAATGATTTTGAGCGCCGGTTTGAATTTGAAGAAACCGAGGATCAACTGCGTTGCATCCGCGAAATAAAGGCCGATATGGAGCGCCCGGTACCGATGGACCGTTTGCTTTGCGGTGATGTCGGCTTCGGCAAGACCGAGGTCGCGCTTCGGGCCGCTTTCAAATGCGTCAGCGAGGGCAAGCAGTGCGCGCTTCTAGTCCCGACGACCATTCTGGCCTGGCAACATTACGGAACTGTGCTTCGTCGATTCGGTGAGTTGCCTGTGGAAGTGCGCCTGCTTTCTCGTTTTGTCTCTCCCAAAGAGCAGGAGAAGACCGTGCGGGAACTCAAGCAGGGCCGGGTCGATATGGTCATCGGAACGCACCGTTTAATCTCAAAAGATGTCTCTTTTCGTGATTTAGGGCTCGTTATTATCGATGAGGAACAGCGTTTTGGCGTCGCCCAGAAGGAGCGCCTCAAAGAATTGTATCCGACTGTCGACGTCCTGACATTGAGCGCCACTCCGATTCCTCGTACGCTCAATATGGCGATGTCGGGGCTTAGGGATATGTCGTCGATCGATGAAGCGCCAGAGGACCGGCATCCGGTGCAGACCTATGTGTTGGAACAGGATAATGGTATCCTGCTCGATGCAATCAAAAAAGAGTTGCGCCGCGGCGGGCAGGTCTATTACCTTCACAACCGCGTCGAGAGCATTTCGGCTTGCGCCGCGCGGCTCCAAATAGCTTTGCCTGACGCCCGCGTTGCTGTGGCACACGGCAAAATGAGCGAAGAAGAGCTGAGCGGTGTCTGGAAGAGGCTACTTGAGAAGGAAATCGACGTCCTTGTCTGTACAACCATTATCGAGACCGGCGTCGACGTCCCCAACGCCAATACACTGATCATCGAGGACGCGGACCGTATGGGCCTGGCGCAACTTCACCAGTTGCGCGGCCGGGTCGGCCGTTCGCCGCGCCGTGCTTATGCCTATTTCTGTTTTCGCGGCGGTCGGGCGCTTAGTGATATCGCCACAAAGCGACTTGAGGCCATCCGGCAATACACCGAGTTTGGCTCCGGGTTTCAAATCGCCATGCGCGACCTCGAAATTCGGGGCGCTGGGAGCATTTTGGGCGGCGAACAACATGGGCATATGGAAGCCGTTGGGTATGATATGTATTTAAAGCTACTCAGCGATGCCGTCCGCGAAGAACAAGGCGAGCCGCCAGAGCCCGATGTGGCCTGCACGGTTGATCTCAATATTTCGGCGAATATCCCAGAGTCCTATATCCCGGCGTTGGCGCAACGGCTGGGCATTTATCGCCGCATTGCCGACATTCGAAATCAAGATGATGTTTCAGATGTGATCGATGAGCTCTGCGACCGGTTTGGAGACCCTCCTGCGCCGGTGTTGGGATTGATCGACATTGCACTTTTGCGAAATCGTGCGGAAAAGCATCACATTTACGAAATTTCTCAATCTGCTGAGAGCATTTTATTGTATTTGTCTCAGGTGGATCCCGCCGAGGTTTCAAAGATGGCAGGGGCGTTCAAGGGCCGTGTGTATTTAAGCGCGGGGAAAAAGCCGTACTATACATTAAAGCTATCGCCGCACGAACGGCCGCTTGAGGCATTGAAGGCCTTTTTCGCGGCTTTAGATGCGTAATTTTACCCTTTACTTTTTTTTAGGGGTATTGTATAATATCCACAGCAGGGCGGGCTGTGCGCGCCAGGATTTTGTGCGGCCGTTTTGAAAAAACGGCGGCTGTGGACGATGATCACTGCAACCGATGGCCGGTTTTTCCGGCCCGGCACACTGGTAACGCAGGGCGACAAAGTCGCTTGAGATTTGCTCTAATATGCACAGATCGTTTGTCGCAAAGGCGTCGTGTCCCCTGTTTGAACGAATGGGGATTGGCAGGTCTATGGCCTCAATCTTAGATAAAATTTTCTTTTGATATGGCCTAAAGTGCATTTGGTGCGTGCGGTTGTTTTCCTATTTGAAAAGGCCGGCTTTAATACAAAAAATTTGGCGTCCAGTGGGGTGTGCCTTAAAATCCCAATTGTTTGACCTGAGCGTCAAAAGAAACTGGAGGATGTTCCATGAAAAAATTGACGAGAATTCTGGCGGCGGTTTTAACCCTTGCTTTGGGTCTTTCCCTGACCGCCTGCCATCCGAAGGATGAAGTGGCCGTAACGGTGGACGGTACGCAGTACACCTCTGCAATGTATATGTACGCCTTATTGCAGGCCGACGGTGAGGCAAAAAACAAGGTGATGGAATCGATCACCGACGCCACCTCGACGACAAGCATCGACTATTATTCCCATACGGTTGAAGACAAGGATTTTGTCACCTGGGTGAAGGACCGCGCCATCGAAATCCTCAAGGAGTTTACCCTATACGAGAATAAATGCGAGGAATTGGGCGCCCAACCCACCGATGAGGAAAAAAGCAATCTTGACATGCAGACCAGCTTTTATTGGGATTATCAGGG
>CASFAP010000080.1 GCA_949292695.1 uncultured Eubacteriales bacterium
CTTGACGGCAGAATAGTGGAGATATTAGGAAATCGGAGAAATTTCGCAAACCAACTGCAAATGTCTGAACGTTCATTATCATTGAAAATGAATGGAAAAGTACCTTGGAAACAACCGGAGATTTCAAATGCTTGTAAAGTACTTGGAATTTCATATTCAGAAATACCATTATATTTTTTTACGCCGAAAGTTCAAAATATTGAACTTTGACTAAATATAAATAACAACCTCCCCGAGCGGGGAGGAGGTGGAAGTGCAACATATTTCATCTTCTGCGAAAATAGGAAATTAGGGCCCAAAGCCACCCTAAAACAGCGAGCAAAACATCCGCAACACATAAACACAAAAAGACACAAGGAAATACCGGTAAGTTAAAAATTGACGCAATAATAAAACCGATAATAATCGTTAAAATCTCGGTATTCAAATTGTTTTGTCCGCCCCAAAGTACCTGTATTAGACTGTTTACTAAAGTGATACACCCACAAGCAATTACAGTGTACGTATCGTATGGACAACTATAGATTCCGAAAATCGCAAACCCAAAAGAGACGATTCCAGATGAACGCAGTAGGATGAGTTTAACGTTTAGCGTATTTATGCCGCTGATTATCGGCAAGGTTTCAGGGACGTTTTTTCCTGTATTCCATGATAACAACAGACTGATCGCCATTGCAATATAAAAAGCGACCTTATATTCATTAAACCATACATGAACGATTGTGGCAACAGTTGTCAAAACGATAATCCAAAATGATACCGTAATGATGCTTGTTCCGACTTTTCTATATTGCAGGGTTCGAAATGTTCCGACAATCTGACACAGCCCTAATACTCCTATGATCCAAGAAACAAATCCGATAACGCAAAAATACAGCACAAATTTATCCCCCAGACCCACCAAACTTTACATATTGTAATCTATTTCAGCAAATTTGTATGAGAAATAAACCAAAAAAGGAGTAAATCAATGCCTTTCCGGATCGTCCGACCTGCCGACCAAATAGTCGAGGGAGACGTCGAAGAAGTCGGCAAGGGCGATTGTTTTCGAGGTAGGAGGGTCGACTTCGCCGGATTCATAGCGCTGATAGTTGCGTTGCGTTAATCCAAGTATGTTAGCCATTTGTTGCAAAGTCATTTTCTTATTCAAGCGAAGCTCCTTTAAACGTTTCATGACAAGCCTCCAAAAATATTTTTAAAAAGACTTGACATGGACATAAAATGTCTATATAATAAGATCACAGATAGACATTTAATGTCCTTCAAGTACACAAAGGGGACGGTGATTAATGAAAAAAAGCACGAGAAAAAACTTGGTCAGTTTACGGCAAAAAAGGGGGCTGACACAAATGGAAATGGCAAAAAATCTAGGTGTTACAACGCGCCAATACAACCGCTTAGAAGCTGGAACTTCTGACGGAAGCATTAAGGTATGGCAACGCCTAAAAGATCTACTAAAAGCAAAATCAATCGATTTCCTGCTGGAACAGGACGAATAGGGAGGCGAGAATTTGTGGTTAAAACAGGGCGGGCGGTAAAGAACAAGTCGTATGCCCCAACAACCGTTGTTGTAAAGCCGAAAGAATGGAACAACGGAAAAGGGCGGGTATACCGAATAGTATTCGCTAGCAGAACGGAAGCGGAACTGTGCGTAGCCACGCATGAAAAAGTGGGAGACCGTGCGTTCATCTTAGAAATTGGAGGTTGAAACAACGTGAACCACAAATGCGATCAATGGTGGAGATGGTACATCAGTGGGATTGCAACAGGCCTGTCGGTTGCGGCTGTGGCAATAGCAATTGTAGCTCTATTTAGATAAAGCAATAATTGAAATGATGATAGCTATAATTGACAGAACCAAATTAAAAGCGATCGGCACCCAGTAATGCCACTCGTTTCGAAAATTTTCTTCAAAATAGGCTCTGCCCTTTGGCGTAACCACATAAGGGCTCAAGTAGCGGAGTACGCGTTTACCGTTTATTAATGGATAACACGGCTTAGTCCCTTTTATATAATCGTTTTCAGTAAGCCAAGATACAACAATGTTACAACCTTCTCCAAACCGAGTTTTTAATGTTTCTAAATCTGTTATTCCATTTTTAATGATGAATTTAAGCATATTTTCTGAGGTTTTATCAAGCATCGCAATCCCTCTCTTAGACGAATGAATGGGTATAACGACCCCCGCCTGCTATTCGCAGTAGCAGACGACACCAATCTCTCAGGGTCATAATACCACACGATGGACGAAATCGCAAGGAGGAAAGCAATATGAATATTAAACTTGACAGGCATGAAGTATGCAAGACGTTATTGGCATTAACCGCGGTAGGTTTCGAAAGCAACAATACAGAGTTTCTCACTATTCATGACAAAATAATGAAACAACTTAAAGAATGGGACGAAAAGCACGCAGAAGCAAAGGGGTGAAAGAAATGCCAAAAGTCAAAAACCTAATCATGTCAGAAGAAAAGCGAGAGACGCGGGAGCGCCAATTTCGGTGCATCGCGGCCGGCAACATGGTACTGTACGACATCAGTAAAGACGATATCGCCCTCAAAATAGGTAAGACACCTCGCATGGTGCATGAGTACCTCAAGCGGCCGGGCATGATGCAGTATGATACGCTGGTCAGGATGATGGATGCTTTGCGCTTTACGCAGGATCAGCGGCTACAGTGTATCGCATAGTGGGACGGGGACACAAGAACTACCAAATAATAAAAATGGAGCATACCAATCATGATAAGCAACAAATTTTCCAGACTGTTAGGGGAGCGGTTGCTGAAAATCAGTAAGGTTTCGGACGAAACCGGCATATCCAGGACGACACTTACAAACATCTATTACCGGAGATGCAACGCTATATCGTTCGACGTGCTGGATAAGCTTTGCAAATACCTAAATTGCAACATAGAAGACATTATTGAATATACCGAGGAGGTGCAAAGATGAACCAACCGGAGCTTACAATGCTGAATGAAGCGCTCAAACGGTTTATGGTACAGACCCGGGCCGAACGGGTGCGGCTGAGCGAACTGGAGAAGCGGACACGGAAGGTTGCGGACTATGCCTGGAGGCTACAGCGCGCAGTCGAAAAGCTGATGGAACTCGACGAAACGGAGGAAACGCAATGAAGTTAATCGACCTGATCCCAATCGGCAAAGAAAACGCCATTACAAGACCAGACCTGATACACCTGTCAGGGATACCGGACCGGGAACTGCGCAGAGAAATTGAGGCGCTTCGGATGCTGGGACATCCGATCTGCAACGATCAGAATGGGCGCGGGTACTATCTGGCAGATAATGCGGAGGACTTACAGCGCTGGCTACGGCAGGAGGGTTCAAGAGCCTGGAGGATCGTGCGGAGAAACCGCAACATTTCGAAAAGATTCAAAGAAAGGAGTGCTTAAGTGTGCCTTATCAGTATGTTGTAATTTTATGTATGGTAGTCGGACTTTTATCTGCATCTGCACTGCGCCTTGTGGAGTACATCCGGGAGCGCCGCATTGCCAAACGCAACGCGTTACAGTGGAATAATCGAATCCTGCGGGAGCGGATCGGACGCCAAAATAATATTATTATGGCCCTACAGATGCAGGCGGACGCAAAAAAGACCGCCCCCGGGACGGCGATCCCGAGAGCGGAAAAACAAAAATAACCTTATCTGTAGTATAAGCGATAGAAAGGAAAATGTCAAGTGTGTCAATTGAAATCAGCCATTATTTTAAAAGACCGGGTTTTTGTGCCGGATTATGATAGCCACCAAAAGATGCTGGAAGAGTTGGGAATCGAAGACACACGGGAAAACGCAAGCAGAGTATTTGTACGCGCTGAGCTTTTACCACCGAACGGAGACGTGTTTACAGATATTGCAACCTGGACGTATCGTGTAGATCAGGACATCTTGCCGGACTGGTATGTGGAGGAGTATGACAAGTCCCGAATGGTAGATGCGGTCAAAGTGTGGGCACAAGATCGTATCCACATCGGAGTGGATGGCCTGGTCATCAATTCCGGAGCTGGCCACTATATCAAGGATTGCCATGATGTGGTGATCGGCGGCAGTGCGTCGGTCAAGTACATCTGCGGCAGTGCGTCGGTCAAGTGCATCGACGGCAGTGCGTCAGTCGAGTGCATCGGCGACTCCGCATCGGTCGAGTCCATCGGCGCCAGTGCGTTGGTCGAGTACATCTGCGACAGTGTGTCGGTCCAGTGCATCGACGGCAGTGCGTCAGTCGAGTGCATCGGCGGCAGTGCGTCGGTTAAGTGCATCGGCGGCAGTGCGTCAGTCGAGTGCATCGACGGCAGTGCGTCGGTCAAGTCCATCTGCGGCAGTGCGTCGGTCAAGTACATCCGCGACAGTGTGTCGGTCAAGTACATCTGCGGCAGTGCGTCGGTCAAAAAAGTATCCGGATTTGCTTGTATATCAGTAAGCAAATGTTCTGACTGGAAAAATATAGGTAGCCTGATTTTGTGCCAAAATGCTACATTCCGAGATCTCAAAAACAAAAAGATATACCAGTGCGGAGATTTTGAGCTGATTTCGGTGGGGGATGGAGAGCATGTGTAATATCTGCGGCCGGCACAGGTGCGCCGCTGGGTGCCCGAATGCGGAGCCGGAAGAGATTGTGTGCGAAGAATGCGGCCGGACTTTGCGGCCCGGGGACAAATACATAGACGTCGACGGGTATGCGTACTGTGTCGATTGTCTGGATATAGATATGCTCTTAGACTTATTCAGAGTGGAGGTGTTTAGCGCGTGACGCACTGGAAAAAACTGACCAATCCAAACTATCTTGGGGTCTACTCACTCGACGACGGCAAGGATATGGTGCTGACCATCAAGTACGTGCAAAATGAGATGGTTGTGGGAGTAGACGGAAAGAAAGAGGAATGCACGGTCTGCCACTTTACAGAGCAAGTCAAGCCCATGATCTTAAACGTGACCAATATGAAGCAGATCACAAAAATTGTGGGATCGCCCTATGTGGAGAACTGGGCGGGCCACAAGATTAAAATCGGGTCGGAACGGGTCAAGGCCTTTGGGGAGATCGTCGAAGCGCTTCGAGTTCGTCCAACCGCGCCCAAAGCGGAACCGGATGCGCCGGACTGCACGGCATGCGGCCAGAAGGTGGCCCCGGCATCCGGCATGACGTCCGAGCAAGTGGCGGCATACACCAAGAAGAACTACGGACGGGTCCTATGCGCGGCCTGTGCGGCCAAAGCGAAGGGTGCAAAGCATGAAGCTGAACAGTAGAAACTACTTTGGCCGGAAGGCGCAAATGGAGTACATGAGCGTGTCCCAGTTTAAGGCCTTCGAGACCTGCCCGGCCTGTGCAATGGCCGAAATATCGGGGCAGTATCAGCGGGAAACTACAACCGCGCTACTGGTCGGATCGTATGTGGATGCATACTTCGAAGGGAAGCTGGATCGGTTTACGGCACATCACCCGGAACTGTTTAAAAGGGATGGGGCTCTAAAATCCGAATACCTACAGGCTGAGCAGATCATCCAGCGCATTGAGCGGGACGCCTTTATGATGCATTACCTTTCCGGCAAAAAGCAGGTAATCCTGACCGGGGAAATCGAGGGCGTGCCGGTCAAGATCAAGGTAGACAGCCTACTGCCGGATAAGATCGTGGATTTAAAAATCATGCGGGACTTTGCGCCGGTGTATCTGCCCGAGAAAGGAAGGCTACCCTGGTATGAGGCATGGCGGTATGATTTGCAGGGCGCAGTGTATCAGGAGGTCGTGCGGCAAAACACCGGCAAGGTCCTGCCGTTTTATCTGGCGGCGGCGACGAAAGAAAAGGTGACCGACATCGGCGTGTTTGAGATCGGGCAAGACATTTTAGATTTTGAGTTGGAACAATTCAGGGAAAATGTCGTGCTGTACCACGCCATGAAGCAGGGCATCGTCGAGCCGTATCGGTGCGAGGCCTGCGACTACTGCAAGGAGACGAAAGTGCTCACAAAAGTAATCAAGTCAGGAGATGTGTTAAGCAATGAATAAGGTGATCTTAGCCGGCCGACTGACGGCCGAACCGGAAATGCAGGTGTCAGCCGGTGGCACAGAGTATGTGAGCTTTACGCTGGCGGTCGATCGGGGCTTTAAAGACAGCAACGGCGAAAAACAGACCGACTTTATCTATTGCAAAGCCTGGCGCAAAACGGCAAGCTTTTTAGACAGCTACTTTTCAAAGGGGGACGGGATCAACCTGGAGGGGCGACTGGAAACCCGCAAATACGTCGATAAGGACGGAAACAACCGCACGGCATATGAGGTGGTGGTGGATCGGCTGGAATTCCCGCTTGGGCGCAGGTCCGACAGGGAGGAGCCGGTGGCGAATCCGGCGCCTGCACCGACTGGGCTGGACGCGGCCATCACGAGCGATGATGATTTGCCTTTCTAGCGAGGTGCCTACATGACCATCCAAATCGATTCGCGAGAAAAGCCGAAGGCCATTCAAAAGATTTTGGCCGACTTTGATAAAACCGGCATAAATCACTTTGTATCTAAATTACCGGTCGGCGATTATATGTCCTTTGACAATCCCCGACTGGTGATCGACCGGAAGCAAAGCCTGCAAGAGCTTTGTAGCAACGTCTGCCAGCAACATAAACGGTTCCGGGCCGAGCTGATACGGGCGCAGGAGATTGGAATTCATGTCGTGCTACTCTGCGAACACGGGGGCAGAATCCGGTCTCTGGAAGACGTCAAAGCGTGGGTGAATCCGCGTCTCAAGACCTCCCCGATGGCGGTATCTGGGGAGCGGCTTTACAAGATCCTGTCGACGATGCAGAAGACCTACGGGGTGGAAATTGAGTTTTGCAGAAAGCAGGATACGGGAAAGCGTATCATCGAGATTTTGGGCGAAGGAAGGGAACGAAACGATTGCAGGAGTTAAATGGATACATAAAGCTTTACCGAAAGCTGATGCAGTGGGAATGGTATCGGGACAACGCTGTAAAAAGTCTGTTTCTGCATTGCTTGATATCCGCTTCCTTCAAAGATTTTGACTGGATGGGTAAGCGCTTGAAGGCGGGGCAATTTATCACTTCGAGGAAGCACCTTGCTAAAGAGTTGGGATTTTCAGAACAGCAGATACGCACTGCAATCAAAAAGCTGGAGAGTACAGGGGAGATCACGAGCTACGCAACTAATAAATTTACGATTGTGACCGTGAATCATTGGAGTGATTATCAAGCGGATGGAGACGAATTTTCGGGTGATTTTAGAAAAGAGCAACCAGCAAAAAACGCCGTTTTTTGTAAACAAAATATGAACATTTCAAAAAACGCGAAAATTTCAACCAGCAAATCAACCAACAAAAATGTTCCTGAAACGCCGGTAAATCAAGGCTTAGAAGAATCGGAACAAAATTTAGCAACCAGCACAGCAACTTTCCATCAACCAACAAGTAACCAACAAATAACCAACAAGCAACCACATCGTAAGAAATATAAAGAATGTAAAGAATATAAAGAAGATGCTGTTGATGCGCGCGCGAGAAAAAATTCACAGTCGCCCTGTGCGGTGCCGCCCGTGCTAACTGAGGAAGAAAATCGCATCCAGCAGTTCCTGTCGGAAGTGTCTGAAGCTTTTACGGAACTGACCGGCCGCCTTGCCGGAGTAAAGGACGAACGCGCAATTTTGGAAATCGCAAAGTCGACCGGGGATACACAGCTCGTGCTTCAGGCGATGCGGGAATCCAAAGCGAAATGGAAACCGGACTACGACGGAGACAGGATACGGACAATGCAGTATTTCGTGCCCGCTATTAAGTCGGCGATCGCAAGAAGGGAGGCGGGGACCGGTGGTGAAGCCAAATATTTGGGAGTTCATCGGACAGGGGGCGAAGATGAATGGCTGTGATCCTGCGGCCTATGAACAGGCAAGGGTAGATGTTTTAAATGCACTGCCGGGAAAATTGACCGGATACGACTGCCCAATCTGCAAAAACAAAGGCGCCGTTTACGTTTTGCGGGAAATGGAAATCGTATCAAGACCGTGCGAGTGCCTTACCGTCAGACAGGTCAACGCAATGCTTGAAAAAAGCGGCGTTTCTGAAGCGCTGAAACAAAAAACGCTGGGAAACTTTATCGCGAAAAAGGGTTGGCAACAAACGATTTTAGAAAAGGCAAATGCTTTTATCGAGGACGATTCCGCGCTTGGATTCGCATTGCTCGGACAGGTTGGATGTGGGAAAACACATATCTGCATCGGAATCGTGAACGCTCTGCTTGCAAAAGGAATTCCGGCCATGTATATGCCGTACCGGGAGGAAATATCCGTTTTGAAGAAAACACAGCTGGACGAATCCTTCGGCGAAAGAATGGATTGGTTGAAAAGGGTGAAATACCTTTACATAGACGATCTTTTCAAAGGGAAAATCAACGATTCGGATATTAGCCTGATGTTTGAGATTATCAACGATCGGTATTTAAACAACCGTCCGATTCTGGTCTCGTGCGAAAAGAACATCGACGAACTGCGTGAAATTGACGAGGCGATTGCCAGCCGAATTTATGAAATGTGCGGAAAGTACAGGATCAACATCGCTAGGGATGATATGAAAAACCAGAGGATGAAGTCGTGATGGAAAAGCAACTGAAGCTTGAAAGGAAATACTACAATGCGTGAGCTACTTTTCAGAGGACAGACAAGGAGATACGGCGAAAAAGTCAGTATGAACGGTGAGAAATTGCCGGGCAAGTGGGTATATGGCGGTATATTCCACCAAGATGACTTAGGCGTCAGTTTTGCGGTTATTTATTCCTACGATCCTATCGAGAAACACGTGGTATATGCCGATACAGTCGGGCAGTTCACCGGATTGACTGATAGGAACGGAATCAAGATTTTTGAGGGAGATATACTTTCGTTTCAACATCCATTTGGAAACAGGCATGGCATATACCGCGTCGTCTATAGTGGCTATGGGTTTGGGTGTTTGAATTTTTATCAGCCACACTACGATACGCCAAATGATGCTTTTTCGGAAGGAACAGAGTACTTTACCGTCATTGGAAATGTTTATGACAACCCGGAGTTGATAAAAAAGGAGTAGAGCATGACCTATTACGAGGCGATCAAACAGCTCACAGTTGATGAAATGGCGGCGTTTCTGGCTCATGAAGCGTTTAAAACTGTAAAACCAATATTTGACTTTACTGGATTTGGAATTGAAGAACAATTCATTTGGTTTTTGAG